>CAZADN010000063.1:6784-10517 GCA_964483895.1 uncultured Legionellaceae bacterium | reverse complement strand
AAACGTATTTAGAGCCAGAGAAAATTAAAACAGATTTATCTGAGAGTTACGTATGTTACCAACCACTAGGTATTATCTTTGCAATCATGCCTTGGAATTTTCCTTTTTGGCAGGTTTTTAGGTTTGCTGCGCCAAATATTATGGCTGGTAATGTAGTCATATTAAAACATGCACCAAATTGTTTTGGTGCTGGAGAGGCAATTGCTAAAATATTTGCGGATGCTGGTTTTATACAGCATGTATTTCAACATTTTGTAATTGATGTTGAAAATGCGGCAAAAGTTATTGCTAATCCTTTGATTGCCGGTGTTACGATAACCGGTAGTGAAGGGGCGGGGCGTGAGGTGGCAGCAACTGCTGGTAGAAATCTTACTAAATCCGTATTAGAGCTTGGTGGTAATGATCCATATCTTGTTTTGTCTGATGCGGATTTAGATTTGGCAGCAGAACAAATTGTAAAATCAAGGCTTAATAATTCTGGTCAAGTTTGTATTGCAGCTAAACGAATTATAGTAATAGATGATGTTGCAAATGATTTACTTAAAAGAATTTTAAATCTTATTGATAAATATGTAGTTGGAGATCCATTGGATGAAAAAACTCAATGTGGTCCGTTAGCTCGTGCAGATTTGCGGGATCAAGTACATAAGCAAGTTCAAGAAAGTATCAATGGAGGGGCTAAATTAATTTTAGGTGGAAAAATTCCTGATGGGGTTGGATTTTATTACCCTATAACAGTTTTGAGCGAAGTTAAACCAGGAATGCCAGCATTTGATGATGAGATTTTTGGACCGGTTTTTGCTATTATTACAGTTGCAAATGAGGACGCGGCAATATCTTATGCTAATCAGACACGATTTGGACTTAGTTCGGCAATTTTTAGTCAAAATATAGAAAAAGCTAAAAGAATAGCAGGGCTAGAATTAAACGCTGGAAGCTGTTTTATTAATTCAATGTCATCATCTAATCCAGTTTTGCCATTTGGTGGGATAAAAAACTCAGGTTATGGACGAGAATTAGCTAAAGAAGGTATTACCGAATTTATGAATATTAAAACTATAGGTGTTAAGTATTGAATAAACAATTAATTAAAATCGATGCTGCTCAACAATTAATGTATTGTTATGAAGATGGTCATGAAGTTTTTAAATATCAAGTTTCAACCGGTAAAAACGGAATGGGTGAGCAATTAGGTAGTGGTTGTACACCGCGTGGTTGGCATGTTATTTGTAGTAAAATTGGTCTTGATAATTTGGTTAATAGTGTCTTTGTTGCTAGAGAGTGGACTGGTGAAATCTATTCAGAGGAACTAGCAAAACAGTTTCCGGAAAGGGATTGGATATTAACACGTATTTTACAGTTAGATGGTTTAGAGCCTGGTAAGAATAAAGGTGGCGATGTTGATAGTTTATCTAGGTATATTTACATTCATGGCACGCCGGATAGTGTAAAACTTGGACGACCAGGTTCTAAAGGTTGTGTAAGAATGAATAATCAAAATATTATTGAATTAGCTTATTGGGTTGAAATTGGTGCGCGCGTTTACATAAGTGCTTAAACTTTACTGAAATTACTAGTATAATGGGGGCATTTTATCGGGTGTGATTTTTTTTGCGGCATCTATAGTTTATCAAATTTAACGTAGAAAAAATCACACCCCATTTTATCTAATATTTTTTCTGGAGTTATTAAATGTCTCAAAATTCTGAGCAAGATAAAAGTTTAATTATTGACTCGGTAGTAGAAAAATTAAAAAATACTATTCCAGCCTCAAAGTATAAAATTTGCGCTGAATTTGTTTCACAATTTTTTGGAACAATGTCATTTGATGATCTAAATGATATGGGGGCTGACGATCTATATGGAGCAGCAATTAATTTTTGGAATTTTATTGAAAAACGTAGTCCAGAAGAAACAAAAATATGCATATATAATCCTAATGATGAACAGCATGGTTGGCAAACAACGCATACTGTGGTTCAGGTAATTTGTAAAGACAGACCATTTTTAGTAGATACTTTAAGAATTGTCATAAATCGTATGGAATCAGCCTTGCATTTAGTTGTGCATATGGGGGGAATTCGTGTTACTCGTAATAAAAAAGGTGAAATTTCCGAAATTTTACCAAGAAATTGCACTTTAAATGCCGATTCGATTGTTGAAGCCCCAATTTTTATTGAAATTGATAGACAAACAGATCCTAAAATTTTGGACGATCTATTAAATGAATTTAGTGTAGCTTTAGAAAAAAATAGCGCGGTAGTTGATGATTGGCAAAAAATGCGCGCTCAAGTTACAGATATTATTAAAGAACTAGATTTTGCTCCATCAACATTAGACCCAAATGAAGTATCTGAAACAAAACAATTTTTGCAATGGATTGAAGATCATCATTTTACTTTGCTTGGAATGCGAGATTATTCATTAATCCGAAAGAAAGATGATATAGTTTTACAATCTGTTCCTGGTACCAGTTATGGTGTACTTAGAGAGGATTTGCAGCCAGCGCATTCTCTACAAATATCGGACATGACTCCTGAAGCCAGAGAGTTAATGTTATCACAACAAATTTTAGTTATTTCTAAAACAAATACTGTATCTACGGTACATAGAAATGCTTACACTGACTATATAGGCGTTAAGCGTTTTAATAGTAAAGGTGAAGTTATTGGGGAAAGAAGAATTATAGGGCTTTATACTTCTGAAGCTTATAATACTAATCCTAAACATATTCCATTTTTAAGACATAAAGTAGCCTCTATTTTAGAAAAATCAGGTTTGCATCTAAGAAGTCACGCAGGTCGTGTGTTGTTAAATATAATTGAAACTTTACCTAGAGATGATTTGATTCAAGGTAGCGAAGATGATTTACTTGAAATGTCTATGGGTATATATCATATGCAAGAAAGAAGATGTATTCGTCTTTTTCATCGTACAGATTTGTACCATCGCTTCTTATCATGCTTAGTTTATGTTCCTAAAGATTTGTTTACCACCGAATTACGTAGAACAATGCAACTTATTTTAATGAAAAGCTTTAATGCATCTGATGTTACGTTTTCAACTTACTTTGGTGAATCAGTTTTAGCAAGAATTCACTTTATATTTCGTATTGATCCCAAGACAAATGTAGAGTTTGACTTTAAAGCAATCGAAGAGCGTTTAATTGAAGCTGGACGTTCCTGGTTTGAAGATTTGCAAGGTTTGTTAGTTGGCGCTTTTGGAGAGGAAAAAGCTAATTATCTTTACAACAAATATCGATACGCAATTCCAACAGTATATACAGCAAGCTTTAGTCCGCGTGTTGCGCTGGTTGATATTAGGCAAATTGAAGAAATTTACGGCAAGAAGAACAATCTAGGCTTAAATTTTCATCGTTCACTTGGTGAGTCACAACAAAGTTTTAGATTAAAAATATATCAAAACGATGTAACAATGCCTTTATCTGAAGCATTGCCAATCATAGAAAATTTAGGTCTTAAAGCTATTAGTGAAAGGCCATATACTTTTAAATTTTCTGACGATGAGGAAGTGTGGATAAATGAATTTTCAATGTTTTATTCTAATGGTTCTTTGGTAAATATTGATGAAATAAAAGAATTATTCCAAAATGCATTTTCCCGTGTATGGTTTGGGGAAGTTGAAAATGATGGCTTTAATCAATTAGTTTTATCATCGGGATTAAATAGCCGCCAAGTTGTTATATTGCGCATGTATGCCAAATATTTCAAAC
>CAZADN010000063.1:0-6774 GCA_964483895.1 uncultured Legionellaceae bacterium | reverse complement strand
AATGTGAAATATGCGTTTGCAAGCTTTGGTATTGCAAAATATTTCAAACATATTGGATTTTCTTTTAGCCAAGAGTATATATAAAAGTCTTTGAGTGTCCATTCAGAAATAGCTAAAAAATTGGTTAAATTATTTGAAGTACGTTTTGATCCAGAGCCAAGCGCAGATCGCAACGTTAATTTTGATAGTTTAGTTGCGGAAATAGAAAAAGACTTGGATGCGGTTACAAACTTGGATGATGATAAAATAATTCATCAATACATTTTTGCAATCAAAGCAACACTTAGAACCAATTATTATCAATTGGATTATGTAGGTAAGCATAAAAATTATATATCAATAAAATTGCATAGTAAGGATATTCCTTTTGTACCAAAACCATGCCCTATGTATGAAATATTCGTATATTCTCCGCGGTTTGAAGCAGTGCATTTAAGATGTAGCAAAGTTGCGCGCGGCGGCTTACGTTGGTCTGATAGGCGTGAAGATTTTCGTACTGAAATCTTAGGCCTTATGAAAGCCCAGCAAGTTAAAAATGCAGTTATCGTTCCAAATGGCGCAAAAGGTGGTTTCGTAGTTAAGAAGAATTTTCAAGCCTCTGCAACACGCGAAGAAATTTTAACAGAAGGCGTAAGTTGTTATAAGCAATTTATGCGCGCTCTTTTAGACATTACAGATAATTATCTAAATCAAGAAATAACTAAGCCACAATTGCTGGTTACATATGATGAAGATGACCCATATTTAGTAGTCGCAGCTGATAAAGGTACAGCAACATTTTCAGATATTGCTAATGGTATTTCCGAGGAATACGGATTTTGGCTTGGGGATGCATTTGCATCTGGAGGTTCAGCTGGTTATGACCATAAAAAGATGGGGATAACTGCACGCGGAGCCTGGGAATCAGTACGTAGGCACTTATTTGATTTGGGTATTAATATTGATACCACAGATTTTAGTGTGGTTGGAATTGGGGACATGGCAGGAGATGTGTTTGGCAATGGTATGTTATTGTCTAAACATATTAATCTCGTAGCAGCATTTAACCATATGCACATTTTTATCGACCCATCACCAAATGCAGCAACTAGTTTTAAAGAACGTAAACGTTTATTTAATTTACCTAGTTCGACTTGGGAAGATTATGATAAAGCTTTAATATCAGCAGGCGGAGGCGTATTTAAACGCAGTTTAAAAAATATTCCAGTAAGTCCTGAAATGCAAAAGCTTCTTAAAATAAAGCAAACTAAAATAGAGCCGAATGCTTTAATTAAATTACTATTACAATTAGACGTAGATTTATTATGGAGCGCAGGGATTGGGACGTTTGTAAAAGGTAAATCAGAATCATCATCTGATGTTGGTGATAAGGCTAATGATGCGCTGCGTATTAATGGTTCGGAATTATCTTGTAAAGCAGTAGTTGAAGGCGGAAATCTTGGTTTGACTCAGTTAGGTCGTGTTGAATATGCTTTATCTGGTGGCAGAATTTATACCGACTTTATCGATAATTCAGCTGGAGTAAGTTGTTCTGATAAAGAAGTAAATACCAAAATTTTAGTTAATGAAGTTGTAAACTCTGGTGATATGACAATCAAACAAAGAAACGAGTTATTAACTTTGATGACTGATAATATTGCGCAATTAGTTTTACGTGATAATTATCTACAAACACGCTCAATAAATCTGTCAGCATTTCAAGCAGTACGTTTGCTTGAGTTGCATATAAGACTTTTAGATGATTTTGAAGCAACAGGTAAAATTGATAGAAATATTGAATATTTGCCGGATAGAAAAACTTTAATGGATAGAAAACTCGAAGGTAAAGGGTTAACCAGTCCTGAGATAGCTGTTTTGCTTTGTTATTGTAAAACTTTGTTACGCGATGGGATTATTAATTGTTCAGTTCCTGAAGATCCATACCTAAACAAAGTATTGGTTAATTATTTCCCAAATCAATTGCAAGAAAAATATCAATTACAAATGGGAAAACATCCGCTTAAAAGAGAAATTATTGCAACTAAAATAAGTAATCTTATGTTAAGTGAGATGACATTTAGCTTTGTATATAGAGTTCAAGATGAGACAGGAGCATCTATTGAGGATATTGTGCGTTCATACATGATTGCTCGAGAAATAATGGATATGGATGCAGTTTGGCAGAGGATTGACAATCTTGATAATGTAATTTCATCCGCAGATCAAATGAACATCATGATTGTTTACATGCGGTTATTACGAAGATTTGTACGATGGTTTCTGCGATCTAATAATTCACATTTAGATATTATGAGTACCATTCAGAAATATCATAAAGATATTAGTAATTTACGGAAAAAATTTGTATCTTGTATTGATGGTGGTGTCAAAGATTCTTATACCCAAGGTTATAACGAATTTATTGAACTTGGTATACCTGAGGCGTCTGCTAAGCTGTTTGCGGTAGATAAATGCTTGTTGCCAGCTTTAGATATAGTAGAGATATCGCATCAAGCCAATGTTGATGTTTTATATGCTGCTGAAGTGTATTTTAGTTTGGGTGAATTTTTAAGTTTGGGTTGGATTAGAACACAAATTATTATCCATAAGACAGAAAATCATTGGGAATCATTATCTAGAGAGTCTTTACGGGATGATTTTGACTGGCATCAAAGACAGTTGACATTGAGTATTATAAGCACAAAACAAACTACTAAAGATTTTAATTTACATATTCAAGCTTGGGCTGATATTAATATTAATAAAATAAATAGATGGAATTCTATATTAGCCAATTTAAAATCAACATCTGTTTTGACTTTTACAATGTTTTTTGTAGTGATTCGTGAATTATCTGCTTTAACATAACGCTAATATTTACATTTATTTGTGGTAGAATGCTAAATATTTACGATTTTATAGGAATTGGCTGATGCGCATAGCCTTAATCATCGAATATGATGGTACAGAATATCATGGTTGGCAGGAACAAGCCGGGCTCAATACCGTACAAAATGCATTGGAGTCAGCAATAAGTTCTGTTGCTGATCATGATGTAAAGGTGGTTTGTGCAGGCAGGACTGATACAGGAGTGCATTCAACGCATCAAGTTGTGCATTTAGATACGCATAATCCTAGAAATATAAGAGCAAGGATATACGGCGTAAATTCTGCTTTGCCAAAAAATATATGTGTTAAGTGGGGCAGGGAAGTTAGTGACGAATTTCATGCGCGTTATAAAGCTATTTCAAGAACTTATCGCTATGTTATTTTTAACTCAGCGATTCGTCCGGCATTATTGCGGTCTAATGTTACTTGGCAATACAGGCAATTAGATAGTGAAATAATGCACAAAGCTGCGCAGGATTTAGTAGGTGAACATGATTTTACCTCTTTTCGTTCTGTTGAATGCCAATCAAGGCATCCAAATCGGAGAGTTATTAAAGTTGCGGTTAAAAAAAATCAAGATATTGTAACAATTGATATAACCGCAAACGCCTTTTTACATCATATGGTAAGGAATATAGCTGGTGTATTGATGACTATTGGCTCTGGGCGTAAGCAGGTTGAATGGGCAAAAGAGGTATTGCTTTCTAAAGATAGAAGGCTAGGGGCTGAAACAGCTCCTCCTTATGGCTTATATTTGGTAGGTGTTAGTTACCCTAAAGAGTTTAATATTGATAGAAATTTATCAATGCCTTTGATAGTATAATTTTGAGATATGTTATGAGTGATAATCAAGCAGAAAGTAAACCTTTGCATTTTATTGAGCAAATTATTAGTGAAGATCTTAAAACAGGAAAATATAAAGAAATTGTAACCAGATTTCCCCCAGAGCCAAATGGGTATTTACATATTGGGCATGCGAAAGCTATATGCTTGAATTTTGGTCTTGTCAGTGAATTTCCTGGAAAATGCTATTTGCGTTTTGATGATACTAATCCTTTGAAAGAAGAGGATAAATATGTCAAAGCTATAATGGATGATGTTCAATGGTTAGGTTTTAATTGGTGTGATGAGCGTTATTCATCTGATTATTATGAAGATTTGTATAATTTTGCAATTCATTTAATCAATCAAGGCTTGGCATATGTTGATAGTTTAACTCCAGAGGAGATACGCGAATATCGTGGGACTTTACAGACTCCTGGCAAAGAAAGTCCATATCGCGATCGTCCAATTGCTGAAAACTTAGATTTATTTAAAAAAATGCGTGCGGGCGATTTTAAAGATGGCGAACATGTTTTGCGTGCGAAAATTGATATGCAGTCAGGCAATATCAATATGCGCGATCCAGTTATGTATAGAATTAGGCACGCGCATCATCAACGTACTGGAGATAAGTGGTGTATTTATCCAATGTATGATTATGCTCATCCTTTATCAGATGCTCTAGAAGATATAACTCACTCTTTGTGTTCACTTGAATTCCAAGATCATAGGCCATTGTATGACTGGTTTGTTGATAATACTCCAGTTAAAGCTAAACCTATTCAGACTGAATTTGCACGTTTAAATTTGTCTCATACTGTTACGAGCAAACGTAAATTGCGTGATTTAGTAGAGGATAATGTTGTAAGCGATTGGGATGATCCTAGACTCCCTACTTTACGCGGTATGCGCAATCGTGGTTATCCAGCGACTTCTATTCGTAAATTTTGCGAAATAATAGGTATATCTCGTGCTGATTCAGTGATTGATGTTGCAATTCTTGAGGATTGTGTGCGTGATGATTTAAATAAAACTAGTAAAAGAATGATGGCGGTTTTTCAACCACTAAAAATAGTTATAGAGAATTTTTCAGAAGACGAAACGGAATTATTGAAAGCCTCATTATATCCAAACAATACCGATGAAGTTAGAGATTTGCCATTTGCTCGAGAGATATATATTGAGCGTAGTGATTTTATGGAAGAGCCTCCTAAATCGTTTTTTAGGCTTGCGCCAGGTCAAGAAGTACGACTTAGGCATGCGTATATAATAAAATGCACGGACGTAAAGCATGATGCGAATGGGCAAGTTATAGAGTTGCGTTGTACATATGACAAAGATACTTTAGGAAAAAACCCAGAAGGTCGGAAAGTTAAAGGGGTTATACACTGGGTTTCTGCTCGGGATGCTAAAATTCTTGATGTTCAGCAATTTGATAGATTATTTCTGCATGAAAATCCGGCGCAAGATGAGGATTTTAAAATGCATCTTAATCCTAATTCTTTGTTAGCACAAAAAGCTTACTGTGAACCAGCAGTATTAGATGAAAAACTCGACGCTATTATACAATTCGAAAGACTTGGATATTATAAAGTTAATCAAGTATTAAATAACAAGGTAACCTCGTTACATAGAGTAGTAGAACTTAAAAGCGCATGGGATAAAATTAAGGCTAAATAAAATGTTAAAAATATATAATACCCTTACCAGAAATAAAGAAGAGTTTGTGCCAATTCAAGCTGGTAAAATAAATATATATGTATGTGGCATTACTGTATATGACTTTTGTCATTTAGGTCACGCACGCTCAATGGTTTGTTTTGATGTTATTACACGTTTTTTACGCAGTTGTAATTATGTCGTTAAGTATGTAAGAAATATAACTGATATAGATGATAAGATAATTAAACGCGCAAATGAATTAGGCGAGTCAATTGAAAACATCACCGCCAAATATATCAAAGCTATGCATGAAGACGAAAAGGCCTTGCAAAATTTATCCCCTGATGCAGAGCCACGAGCTACTTCTAATATTAATAATATTATTGCTCTAATTCAACGTCTTATTGAGACTGACTATGCATATGTAAGTGATAATGGTGATGTTTGTTATGAGGTCTCTAAATTTAAAGAATATGGCAAACTATCGCATAAAGATGTTGATAAATTAATATCCGGCGCTCGAGTTGAGATTTCCGAAGGCAAGCGCTCACCTTTGGATTTTGTGTTATGGAAAAAAGCTAAAGTAGATGAGCCATCTTGGCCATCACCTTGGGGAGAAGGGCGACCTGGTTGGCATATTGAATGTTCCGCTATGGCAATTAATGAGCTTGGTGAAAATTTTGATATTCATGGTGGTGGATTGGATTTGCAATTTCCACATCATGAGAATGAAATAGCCCAAAGTGAAGCTGCTTCTTGTAAGCCATTTGCAAATTATTGGTTACATGTTGGCATGCTGCAAATTAACAATGAAAAAATGGCTAAATCAACAGGTAATTTTTTCACAATTCGTGATGTATTAAAAAAATTCCATCCAGAAGTTATTCGTTATTTTCTATTAAGTAATCATTATCGCAGTCCACTTAATTATTCTGAAGAAAATATTATAAACTCAGGGCGCGCGCTTGCGAGATTTTATCAAGCTATTAAAGATATCTGTATTGATGAAAGTCAAACTGATGCGGCGTGGATTGAGCGTTTTAATACTGCAATGCAAGATGATTTTAATACCCCAATAGCGTTATCAATATTATTCGATTTAAGTCATGAGGTTAATAAAACCAAATCTAAAGTATTGGCTGCGACACTAATAAAACTTGCGAGTATTATCGGTATTTTAGAAGCTAAGCCAGAAGTGTTTTTACAAAATTGGTTACTTGAGTTACCTATTGAAAAAGCTAAAATTATTGTAGTGTTATTGAAAGAAATGTTGGAATTTTAATAAAAAAATAAAAAAAAATAAAGATAAAAAAAGGAGTTTTACATATTAAAGAGAATATGTTAAGATATAAGCTGAAAATATTATAGTATTAGAATTAGGAGGATACAAACGTGAACAAATCTGAATTAATTGCTAACATA
>CAZADN010000062.1:0-10519 GCA_964483895.1 uncultured Legionellaceae bacterium | reverse complement strand
ATGATTTATGGATGGTTGCACGAAAGTATTGACCACCAGTTAGTTTTGCGACTTTTTGTAGGGTTTCTTCATCTAAGTCTGCCATGCCATTTGCGTTTAAAAACATACCGCTAAATGATTGGGGATCTAAATTTGAATGCAAGCCTATTGTGTATATTTTTATTTTATTATCACGAGCGAGCTCGGCTGCGCGTAGTGGCGATAAAATACCAGAATTACTTGCGCCATCAGTAAGTAATACAATCATGCGCCCTTTTGCCGGGATATTTTGAAATTTTTTTATTGCTAACCCAATAGCATCGCCTGTGGATGTAGATTTTCCGGCAAGCCCAACGGTTGCATCATCTAAGCGCATTAATAAATTTTCTTTATCAAAAGTTAGAGGAGTTAAGAGATAGGCGCGTTCTCCGAATAAAATTAGACCTATTTTATCGCCGCTACGTTTTAAGATAAATTCTCTAGCCGCGTTTTTAACTGCGTCTAGTCGTGTTACCTGTTGATTATTTAGCGCCATATCATTGATACCCATACTAGGTGAAACATCTAAAGCTAGCATAATGTTATAGCTTTCGTGTGAAAGTGGTCTAGGTACACCGACATAACGTGGCCCAGATAGGGCTAAGAGCAATAGCGCATATATCGTAAATAAAAACCATAGTATTTTTTTAGTATTAAAAACTATAAGTTTTGTTGCAATTGAGTTTTGTAATAATTTAAAAAACGGTACTTTGAGTGCACTTGTTACGACAAATTTGGATTTAGGTAATATAAACCAAATTAGTAGAGGTAGTGGTAAGGCACTAATTACCCAAGGATTTGCTATTTCAAACATAGTTTCTCCTTGGTTTTATAGCTTTTTTGACTTTTAATCCAAGTATTTGTTATAGAAAATAGTTTATCTAAGTTTAGATCTTGAGAATTTTGATAAGGATATTCGAGTAGTTCTTTAGAAACCATATTGAAATTGTTATCCAAAATTTTAATGGTTTTATTTAAAAAATCTAGCCAAGCTTGGCCTTTAAGACTTGCAACTATTTCTCTTGGATAATAAAAAAAGGCCGTTTTTTTTAATAATTCATTTACTTGCGCACAAGTTTTTTGGCTATTTCGCTCTTTGTTATATTGTTTTTGGTAATTTTTTAAAAGCTGCAAGGCATGTTTTTTAGTTTGCCAAATTGGATAATTGCGCGCAATAAATATACCTGCACTTACGCAAGCAAGAATTGTAATAATTAGTAAAATAATCCAACCTGGCGCTGGTGGCCAGTTGTGGGCTGCGGCTGGTAAATGTATATCGCGTAGTTGTAAAAGAGGATTTAGTTCAGCCATGATTTATCCTTGGAAATGTTTGCCGGACTAAAAGTTGTAAATCTTTCTCTGGAGTTACTTGTACATATTGAATTTGTTGGCGTTTTAGTAAGTTTTGTAACGTATTTAGTTTTGTAGAAAAAGCAAGTTTATAATCGGTTATTACTGAATCTATACTTGTATCTAGAAGGAAGTCTTGATGTCCATTAGTCACTGCGTATTGGCCAGTAGGAGGGGGTGATAATTCTAATGGATCGCAAATATGATAAGCTAAAATATCATTATGTGAGCGTAGATTATTGAGATGACGTTCTGTATGCTCATCAATATTATAAAAATCACTGATTAAAATAATTATACTTCCAGGTTTTGCGACCATTCGCATTCTTCGTAGCGCATGACTAAAGCTTCGTGAACTTGTAAAGGTTTTTTCTTTATAATCTTCTGAATAATGACAAATTTTGGCAAGTAAAGGTAAGACTCCTGCTTGTCTTGAACGAGGAATAAATTCATGATGTTTATCATTAGAAAATAAGAACCCACCGATTCTATCGCCCTGTTTTGCTGCGGTCCAAGCAAGAATAGCCGCCATACGTGCAGCTATTACGGATTTAAATGCAATTTTGGTTCCGAAATACATGGAAGGGTTAAAATCAACAAAAATTACGACAGGTCTTTCACGTTCTTCATGGTAAACTTTGACATGCGGGCGCCCGGTGCGTGCGGTAATGCGCCATTCCATATGCCGAATTTCATCGCCAGCTTGGTAATTGCGGGCCTCTGAAAAATCAATCCCGCGACCGCGAAGTTTGGATTTATGTTGTCCTGGGCGTAAAGCGTTATCATCGGGTGGATAATACACCTTATTAGCGAAACGCTTTATGGAAATTAATTCGGATAACGTTACATAAACTCCATCCATACGTAACCTCTAAGGAATAGTTACCAGTTTTAGTAGTTCATCAACAAAATCATCACGTCTTATGCCATCTGCTTCAGCTTCAAAAGTTAATATTATGCGATGACGTAATACTTCATGAGCGATACTATGAATATCATCTGGCGTTACATAATCTCTTCCTGCAAGCCAAGCGTGGGCTTTAGAACATCTATCAAGAGCTATGGTTGCTCTTGGACTCGCGCCAAAACGTAGCCAAGATGCGAGAGATTGGCTGTAAGGCTTAGGGTCGCGAGTTGCGATTACAAGTTGCACAATATATTGTTCAAGCTCTTCGCTTGTGTATACTTCTAAAACTTCCTGACGCGCTGCAAATAAGGTTTGTTGGGTAATAACAGGCGGCTCGGCTTTTTCACGCAGAGATTGTTTACCATTCATAGCTTCAGATCTAGCTAAGTTTAGAATATCTTTTTCTACATCTTTATCAGGGTATGAAATAGTTACATACATAAGAAATCTATCTAATTGCGCCTCAGGTAGAGGGTAAGTACCTTCTTGCTCAATTGGATTTTGTGTTGCCATCACCAAAAATAATTCCGGTAAGGGATAAGTTTTGCTACCGATGGTAATCTGTCTTTCCGCCATTGCCTCAAGTAAAGCTGACTGTACTTTTGCTGGGGCGCGATTTATTTCGTCAGCAAGGACAATATTGTGAAAAATTGGTCCTGGAAGAAAGACAAATGACCCATCTTCTTGATGGTATACATCTGTACCAGTTAAGTCTCCAGGTAATAAGTCTGGAGTAAATTGAATGCGGTGAAAAGACCCTTCAACTCCTGCTGACAATTCTTTAACTGCACGAGTTTTGGCAAGACCAGGAGCGCCTTCGACCAATAAATGACCATCCGCTAATAGCGCTATAAGTAGTCTTGAAACGAGGCTTGATTGCCCTAAAATTCGTGAATTTAAATATGTATTAAGTTTTAATATATTTTCTTGTACAGAAGAGTTATTTTTAGCCATAATTCTTACCTAACTATTTCGATTCTATCTGCTTGAGGTCCTTTTTTCCCGTTTACAACTATAAATGTAACTGCGCGCCCATCTTGAAGTGCACGAAAGTCACGCGGTTTAGTTGCCGCTGCGTGAAAAAAATATTCTTTTTTTCCAGAAACAATAAAGCCAAAACGTTTTTTTCTGTCAAAAAATTTAATTGTGCCTGATTCTCTAGTAGCATTTTTTTTACTACAACAAAATAGGCGTTTTAAAAAATTAATTATACTCATATTAAGTGGTTCCTAAAAATATTGTTATATAGGATAAATTATTTACCTAATTGTTTAGGTCTTATTAGCAATTGTTAGTTATACTGTCAATTGTTACCCCACTAGATTACCATTATACCTTTTGATTCTCAATTGATAGATTATATGTGTATTAGTTTTTGAAATTTCAAGGTCTTTTGTATACTATTCATATTATATTTTTTTAAAATTTTATTTATGCGTAATTTTTCGATGTTAGATTATTTAATAGATGGTTTTGATAGTGCGTTACGGACAATTTGCGTCCCTGAAAAACGGGTGAGTGCGCGGCCTAATCCAAGCCAAGGTATCGCTGATATTGATATGGCTGATAATGATAAACGCCATGTAATAGGTTTGGTGCGAGTAAATCATGCTGGTGAAGTCTGCGCGCAAGCGTTATATCAAGGGCAAGCTTTAACTGCTAAACTTGAAAAGACTAGAGAACAGATGCGTATCGCGCAGAATGAAGAAATTGATCATTTGGCCTGGTGTGAAGAAAGACTCGCTGAGCTTGGTGGGCATGTTAGTGTTTTGAATCTATTTTGGTATATTGGTTCTTTTATGCTTGGTGCAACTGCTGGTATTTTGGGAGATGGATTAAGCTTAGGCTTTGTTGCGGAAACAGAGCGTCAAGTAGTTAAACATTTGCAAAAGCACTTATCTAAAATTCCTGAAAATGATATAAAAACTAAAGAGATTTTACATAAAATGGAATTAGATGAGGAAAAGCATGCAAAGACTGCGGAAAGTTACGGAGCTACCCCATTGCCGTATATAGTGAGAAGATTAATGAATATCAGTTCCAAGTTTTTAACTTTTGGTAGTTATCACATTTAAGGAAAATATGAGTCAAGGTATAGCGGTTATAATCGGTATTATAATGTTAGCTTATCTGTTTGATTTTATTAATGGCTTTCATGACGCAGCTAACTCAATTGCAACTATTGTTACTACAGGGGTTTTAAGTCCACGTGTAGCAGTTATTTGGGCAGCATTTTTTAATTTTATTCCTTTTTTATTTACTGATATGACTGTCGCAAAAACTATTGGTAAGGACTTGATTGATGTTGGAATTATAGGTGAAGAGCTAATTTTTGCAGCATTAGTCGCGGCTATTTTTTGGGGTATTGCCACTTGGTATTATGGGTTGCCTACAAGTCTTTCTCAAGCGTTAATAGGTGGATTAGTTGGTGGTGCTTTTATGCATGGCGGGGTATTAGCAGTGCAATGGATTGGTATTGTTAAAGTTGTTGCTGGTATATTTATGGCGCCTTTGGTTGGCCTTTGTTTGGGACTTAGTATTACTTATATTTTTTCTTTTTTTTTAAAAAATAAGAGCACACGAGGTGTGAATGAATTTTTTAAAGGAATGCAGTTGATTTCATCTGCATGTCTTAGTATGGCGCATGGGGCTAATGATGCGCAAAAGACTATGGGAATTATCACAATTTTGCTTTTTTCAGCCTCATTAATTCAAGGGGATTTTTATGTGCCTTTTTGGGTAATAGTTAGCTGTCAAATGATGATGGCTTTAGGTACATTAACTGGTGGTTGGAAAATTGTTAAAACCATGGGGCGTAAAATCACGAAACTTAATACATTACGTGGATGTAGTGCTGAAACTGGTGCTATGATTGCGATTGTTACTGCGACTAATTATGGGGTGCCAGTTTCTACTACGCAAACTTTAACTGGTTCAATTGCCGGAGTTGGTTTGATACAAGGGTTAACCGGTACTTGTTGGCCAATGCTTAGGTTAATTTTTTTCTCATGGTTTGTGACGATGCCTGTGACCGCTGGAATCGCAGCTTTATTAGTATGGTTGATTTAATGTAATGAAGATTGGAAGTTTTTTTCTTGGTATTTTATTGTTCATCTATGTTGGTGAATTAAGTGCTGCTGAATTAATAAGCGCGGAAACTAAACCTAAAGCATGTCGTCCTTGTAGTCACAAGCCTAATATTTTTCAATCCAGTTATAAATTATTACACTCTGTTTGGGCTGATGGCAAAAATGAATTATATATACCCGCGTACGCGTGGCATAATCGCTTTACCTATAGCGCGAATAGAATAGGTCGTTATAATGAAAATCCTTGGGGGGGCGGGCTTGGGAAAAGTTATTATGATGATAAAGGTGATTGGCATGGTTTATACGCGTTCGCGTTTTTAGATTCACATAAATATTTAGAGCCAATAGTTGGATATGCATTTTTAAAAGTTCTGCATCTTCCAAATGATACTAATTTAGGTGCTGGTTATGGAGTTCTTGTAACGCAAAGGCCAGATATTAATAATGGAATCCCTTTCCCCGGCGCATTGCCTTGGGTCTCTGCAAATCATAAAAGAGTTAGTGTTGTTGCAACTTATATACCTGGCTCTAAAAACATCGGGAATGTTTTGTTTTTAATTGTTAAGGTATTGCTTTGAGTAATCCTAGAAAAAGCAAATGGAAAAGCTGGATTTTTATTGCATTTTCAATAAATCACGGATAAATTACCAAAAATTTAAAAATCGTTTATTTTCGAAAAGGTAAGTTATGCTTCATCCGCAAGTTATTACATATGGCACAGACAATCCAGAGCAGCTAATGGATAAGTTTTATCAGGTTGGCAATGAAATGCTTTTGGCATTAAGAAATTTTGTGATTAGCCCTGAAAAAAGAAAAAAGCCGCGCACTTGGGTGGCAGTAGAGGCTGCAAAAATGGTTGGCGTTTCTTTGCCCACATTTAAAAAATTGTTAGAGTCGGAAGAGGAAATTCCAGGAATAGTGATTGAAAACTTAGAAAATGGTCGTAAAGTTAAAAAATTTACCTTGACTGCGATTAATGCACTTAGAGATAAAGCCAAGACACGTTATAAAAGACCTAAGGGTTCAAAATGTTTAACTGTAGCGGTTTCTAATTTAAAAGGTGGGGTTGGTAAGACTGAAACTACGGTTGATCTTGGAAAAAAGATTGCTATAGAAGGGCTAAAGGTTTTGCTTTTGGATTTTGATGCGCAAGGAACCGCAACTTTAATTAGCTCTGGCTTAATACCAGATTTAGAGTTACGTTATGAAGATACAATAACAAATGTATTAATTTCAAACCCGAATAATATTAAAAATGTAATTTTAAAAACTCATTTTGATGGTTTGGACATTATTCCAGCTAATTTAGCTATACAAGATTGCGATCTGATTTTACCCAATGAAAAAGAAAATAATCATGAGCGGTTAGGTTCGCCATTTACGCGTCTTGCAGAAGCATTGAAGATTATAAAAAATCAATATGATGTTATTTTAATTGATTGTGGGCCTAATCTTGGTTTGCTAACGCTTAATGCAATTATCGCATGCGATAGTATTATTATTCCTATTCCGCCTAGCATGAATGATTATTCAAGTTTTATTATGTATACAGCGACCTTACGTAACATGTTTAAGGAATTGCCGGCGAAAAAGCTTGAATATTTACGTATTCTTATTTCTAAACATAGTGGTAGTAATGAAGCATTACAGATGGAAAATATGATGCGTGAGCAGTTTGGTAAGTATATTCTTACCAATCATATGTGTGAAACGGTAGAAGTTCCAAAAGCTGCCAATGAGATAGGGACTGTTTATGATGTTTCTAAGCCTAGAGGAAGCCGTGAGGCTCATCGTCGAGCTTTACAGCATTTAGATGATGTGAATCTTGAAATTATAAATGATTTTAAAGAAATATGGGAAAAGCAAGCCAAAGCATCTAGTGGAGACTAAAATGGATAATAGTAAACGTAACGTGCATAATTCTGGGCCATTAGGAATGCTTATGAAAAGTGGCCAAGTAAAAAAAGTAGAGGTGGCTGAGGAAGAGAGCGCTGTAAAACAAGCAAAACTTAAAACTCCTTCTTATTTTAAAACCCAAGCAGGGATTGAGTTTGCTGAACAAGAGCTGATATATGTCAACCCTAATGAATGCGAGCCTTGGCAATATGCAAATCGCCATGAAAGTGAATTGGGTGATATTGAAGGTTTAATTGAATCTATAAAATCAAATAAGCAGTTACAACCTGCTTTAGTAAGAAATCATCCAAATCCACACGGTGAAATTAAATACGAAGTTATTTTTGGCTTACGTAGACATATTGCCTGTATGAAACTGGGGATTCCTTTTTTGGTGATAAAAAAAAATATTCCTAGTGTTCAAGATGCTATAGCTTCGCAAGATGCGGAAAATAAGCTACGTAATGATGTTAGTAATTATTCGAATGCGATGCTTTATAAGCGTTTATTAACCGATAAAGTATTTAAAACTGAAAAAGATCTCGCTGAAAAATTACGCATTCCCTATTCTACATTTAATGAGTTAATGGCGTATTCAAAAATTCCTGAAGATATAGTGCGCGCTATTCCTGATATTCATTCATTATCAAAACAAATTGCCGTAAAGATTGTGCAATTACTTAATAAATCGAAAGATAACTATAATAAAATGCTGGCTATTGCCAGTAAACTAGGTAAATCTATAACTTCACAAGCGAAACTTGAAAAAATTTTTGAGGATATGGCATTATCTCAGAATAATAAAACTGTTAATAATGCGCGTTCTTATATTTCTATGAATGGTAAAAAGTTATTTACATTAAAGTCAGATTATCGTGGTTTGCCATCGATTGTTCTTAATAAAGAAATCGCAAATTTTGTTAATGTCGAAGACATGTGCGACCATGTTTTTAATTATTTAGAGCAACTTATATCTGAATCCGAGTACTCAGATTAAGGTGTGTGTTTTATTTAGTGGCCGTTTCTGCCAGATGTCCAATATCGACTTTAATAAAAATAGAATCTCCTAAAACGGTTAATACTTGATTAGCATAAACTTCACAAAGTATACGTGTTTTGCGGGATACTCCGCCTTCGACGCGCGCTTTAAGTAGCAATGGTACGCCTATTGGTGTTGGTTTTATGTATTTCACACTTAATGTTCCAGTGACGCAGTCAATCCGTGGTAAGGTTCCTGGTTCTCGATTTTCAGTGCGGTAATGATTTGCCATTGCTGTCCAATTAGAATGACAATCAACAAGACAGCTAATTAATCCACCATATACAAGCTTTGGCCAGCCAATATATTTAGTATCTGGGGTGTATTGCGTAATCATGTATTCGTTATTATCGTCCCAATAACTTTTAATTTGTAATCCATGTTTATTTTGTGCGCCACATCCAAAGCAAATACCATCAGGCGCAACAATATCTTGTAGAGCCGGTTTATTAAGAGTTATTTTTGTAGACATTTATGTATTTTTTAAAAAGATTATTTAAAAGATATTCTACACAAAATAAATTATTTAGGATAAGGTATAGGCAAATTATTTGGAGATTTATATATGAAGTTATATTATAAAAAGGCTGCATGCTCATTGGTTGTAAGAATTATTTTAAATGCGGTTTCTGTATCTTTCGAAGATATTGAAGTTGATTTGCAAACTAAGACATATCAAAACCATCAAGATTTCAAAGCGATTAATCCGAAAGGGTCTGTACCAACACTAGCCCTTGATAATGGTGATATTTTGACTGAAAATGCGGTAATTTTACAGTATCTTGCGGATACTTTTGATAAGAATCATTTGTTATTACCTGTAAATACTTTTGAGCGTTATCGTGTATTAGAGTGGTTGAATTATATTACTACAGAATTACATAAAGGGTTTTCTCCATTATTTAATCCAAATATGCCAGAAAATGTGAAAATTGATGTAGTAAAACCTTTATTAAAAACCAAGTTTCGTTATGTTGACAATTATTTAAAAAATCATAAAACTCTTACTCAAGATAAATTTACCTTACCTGACGCATACCTTTATGTCATGGTAAGATGGGCAATTGGTCAAGAAATAGATTTGAGTGATTTAACGCATTTAATTCAATACGTAATATATTTAGAACAGCATGATTCTATAAAAAAATCATTAGAGCAGGAGAAATTGTTACGTATTGCTAACCGATTAGCAGTTTAAGAATATAGGATGATACAATAATTTTTTTAATTTAGACTTTGTTGGCAATAATGTATATATCTCGTCTTGTTAGTATTTTGGAAAATTCTAGTTTGATAACTGATGCTGAATTAAATGAGTTATCACATCAAATTAATACATTGGTTATCAGTGGATATGTAGGAATTGTTATACAAATTTTAGAAAAACACTCTCCAGAGAGCTTACCTATTCAGCAAGACACATTACTTAATGTTGCAAAGAATGGATTTATTGATGTTTTAGACGCATTATTTAAAAAAGGGTATCACATAGATTTTAGTACGCATCTGGGTTATGACTATCTATGCGATGTACTTACAGATTATGTTTTTTCTAAAAAACCTGTGAGTCTATTTGTAAGCTTATTATTATGTATTAAACAATATCATCCTATATTTGACATTGATCAATTAGCAAGTCAGTTTCTACAAGTCAATAGGTTCGAATCGTTATATGTCAACGCAAGAGCACCTTATATCGAGGCACTTTCTTTGTGTGGCGTCACCCGTGAATACAAACAAGAGGGCTCTATTTCAGACGAATTAAGCGAGAGCTCTGAAATGTCTGAGTTAGAGATTAGCATTTCTGATATCATGACATTTTATGAAGAGAGCTTAATCAGTCCTCTCCAACAAATACCTGAGCACGTTATTAACAATCCAAGATTGCCTGAAACATTATTGAGAAAATCGATTCTCACACAAGACATAGAACTACTTAACACGTGGTCAAAAATTTATCCGCATCATGAACAAATACAGGCAACAAAGCGCGAATTTGACCAATTACTCCATACCGTACAACCTGAAGCGGATAGGAAAGAAGTTCCATTATTTGAGGCGATGGCTTTATTTCTGGGGTTACGATTGAGGGATACCTCTTTTGGTCCAATGTTGCTGGAGATGCCATGCTTTTCCATAGTTAGACAAACATACACAGAAATTCTCCCCATTATACGCCTTGCTTGCATGCTTGAAGATGATGATGAATGGTCACATGAT
>CAZADN010000061.1:0-10813 GCA_964483895.1 uncultured Legionellaceae bacterium | reverse complement strand
ATGTACAGCAAGACCCTAAAGAAGCATTCACTTTATTTGTACTGCAAATACTTTCATTAGCGCATCGCTTGAATGTCTATTATCTGGATTCCGAGACTATTCAGGATTTTGATCCGCGCTTTGATCTATTTGAAAAATATAAGGTGGAAACAGCCGGTCAAGCGATTTTAAAAGCCGCGATCTCAAAATCAAGTGAGGGGAGTCATGATTTAATTTCATTATTAAAAAATTATCCAACGTGGATTAATAGCACCGATAAATCTGGTTGGACTGCATTGCAGTGGGCGAGGAAAGTGAAAAATATACGCTCGGTAAATATATTACTGGAACATGGCGCACAAGATAACCTATTTGATATCTCAAAAAATCAAGCTGCACCTATCGAAGAATTAAAGCCAGAGGCGCCTCAAAACGAACAAATCCTGAAGTTGTTTCCAATGCCAAAGAAAGCAGACACTGCTATTGATGTGATGGAACCAATTGCTAAATCGTGTATTTCATCAGTTGTGAATGAAGGTTATGAAACAGATGAAGATGAGCTTGATGCTTTAGAGCAATTTACTATCAATAACTGTGAAACGGTGATACACCCTGAACTTTCCATGTGGACAAAATGTAAAGACAAGACGCCAGGTCAATACGTATTACGATCAAATGCAGGAACGCCTCGGTTTTTTGCTACAAAGTTACGCTATAAGTTATATAATGTAAGTGAAAATTTGGAGGGAGTCTGCGTGCAATTATCACTTAAGCAGAAAACTTGAACTCGATGAATACGAACTATGAATTCAGGTTATGCAAGAGCTTTAGTGTTACTTTCTTTACAAAAATAGGTTAATTTGATAGGTTATCCTGAAACTTTGAAATTGCAATTCTCAAGGATTAAATTTATGCCTCTAGATGAGAAATCTACGGATGGTGATATATTATCATCAGAAGAAGAAACTTTACCAATCCACCCCTCAAAAAAACCTTATGTTTCTCCAAAAATTATATTTATTTCTGAGTTAGATATTGCGAATAATTCAAGTGGTAGTGGAGATGGGGATGCTGCTTTGGCGCATTCTTAAGATGGTTCAATTACCTATTGGAATCAGCAGTAGTATTTGTCCAACTGTTGCGCCAGGCGCTACTTGCACTTTAAAGCTTGTAGTTGATGATTTCGTTGAGGCAGGAGATTTTGTTATTTCCATTAAGAGTGATAATGGAATTTTACAACATCGAGTTTTGTCTATACCGGCACCAAAGGTAGTTACTCAAAAATCTGCTGATATTTTATCATCAAGGCCTATAGTTGTTTTAACTGCTGGGAGTTTAACGGCCGTTGTTCGACCACATGAAATATCCACTTCCTATTATACCTCTTCCTCTAATGGTCCTGTTTACCAGCTTATTCAAGTTACGAATAATGGAGCAGGATCTGTTACGCTTAATACTCCTGTAATCAGTGGAACAGATGCTTCATCTTTTAGCATAGATACCACCAGTGCTGATTATGTAGGTACTCCAACTTTTTGTAATAATGCACCACCGCTCGCTAATGGAGATAGTTGTCAAATTATTATCAAAAGCACACTTGGTAATCCATCAGCGGCACCTTTAACAGCTACTTTGACTATAGAGGATGGAGTGTCAGCTGATACTTTAACTTTTGATTTGACAGATACTACTTATGTTTATGCAGGGGGAGGATTCAATGCCTTGGGTAATGCCAGTGTTTCTGGAGGTTCTCTTCTTGTTGAGTGCACGGCTGGTACTTGCACTAATGCCCTACAAGGGACAACAGGTAATAATTATTCCTCTACAAATTTTAGTGTTGGGCAGTGGATTAACGCGTTGAGTATTACTTCCACTGGTAATTTAATGGCTGGCGGCGTATTTGGGGCTATTGGTGGAGCAACATCTGGTGCGTCAAGTGGCACAGCGGCTTTGCTTGCACAATGTATTCCAGGAGGGACTGTTACAGGAAATGCTTGTTTTAATCAAATTAATACTGGCAATACTTATGCGTTTAATAATGCTTATATTGATGCGATAACAGCCCCATTTGCTATCTCAACGAGTAATTTTATAGCTCTAGGTGGGGATTTTAATCAAATCAAAGGTAGTTCAGCTGCATCAAGTGGTAGATTGCTAGCTAAATGTCAATATAATGGTGTTGTTGCTGTTTCAACTTGTAATACTTACATTGGAAGTGGTACTGTCGGTGTGAGTAAGTATGCCAATAGTGCTATCGCTGCATTAAATACACTTGGTTCTACTTCTGGTAATCCTTTGTTGGGTGTGGGGGGATTATTTACCCAAATTGCTAATTATCCCACCTCAGCCCCTTCTAGTGGCACAACTTTTGCCAGATGTACTAATGGGTCAACTGGAAGCTGTAGCCAAAGCATGGATTCAAATAATCCTAATAGTTCAATTTTGGGCATGGGAGATGATGGAACATCTAATCTTTATATGGGAGGTACTTTTACACGAATTGGTGGCTATACTGACTCCAGTGGTGGTTATCCTTTAGTGAGCTGTACACCAGCAACTATTACGACGTGCGCCAATGCGCTTTCCGGCTCAAACGATGCTAATGGCTATATTGAAGGACTTACTTATTCAGGAGGAAATTTATACGTCGGAGGTAATTTTACTACTATCGGCGGAGCTACTCCGGTTAGTGGTGGTAATATGTTGGCGGTTTGTACCCCAGGTGGTACGTGTTCTAATTTTGTTACAGATACTAATCCTTATGCTACCGGAACCGATTGGAGTGGAGGGATATTTGCCATTGCAGTAGGTAATCAAACTACTATTTCTCCGCGAGCATGAATAGAATGTTAGCTTGGTTGTCGCTTGATGGCTCTAAAGCGGCAGATGAGGCATTAATTACTTGTCAGTTTCAAACTCCACATTGGCAACCAGATAATCAAGCGCTGTATGTGGATG
The DNA here is from genome assembly GCA_964483895.1 of uncultured Legionellaceae bacterium. GTDB lineage: Bacteria > Pseudomonadota > Gammaproteobacteria > Legionellales > Legionellaceae > 2-12-FULL-35-11. The sequence goes on along the minus strand of CAZADN010000061.1, from coordinate 7,876 downwards.
GAATACTCGCCATGTCAGCAATACAACGGTTTATTACTCCTCAGTGCAGTGCGGGCTTAATGCCTTATCAACATAAAGGTTCAGGTTGTATTATTAATGCTGATGTATATTTAGCGCAGCGTGAGACTTTATGTAAATTATTGGGAAGTGATCTGCAAACTGCTGATGCGGTACTAATTTTACAAGCCTATCAATAATCTAGATTGGACTTTGGCTTCTTATGAACAAGTTGTGGCACAACAAGGGCGAGTATTACTGATAGGTGCAGCTGGTAATGGCACGATTTCTTGGGATGGGATTTCGTCATTAGAATCTTTAAGAACGTTTGGTTCTTTATTAAAAGCCAAAATTTTGCGTAGATCATATCGTTGGATACCTAAGTTACATGAAGCTATGTTATCAGGTCGTTTAACTTCACCATTGCGTGCTAGCGTATATCCATTGCAACTATGGTATGGTGTGCGTCGTCTTGATCCTACTCAAGACTTGGATTTAGCGGTTTTTTGTTATAATGTGCCGCAATGGGTTTACCGGCAAGGCAAAAAACCATTGCAAAAGCGCATGTTGGCTCGAGAAGGACTTGTAAAGTTGTTGCCTGAGGCTATTGCAAAGAATCCTTATCGTGGTGAGCAAGGTGCTGATTGGTATTTGCATTATAATTTACATTGTGCAGAGTGGCGTCAGCAATTGCTTGATTTAACTGACTCAGCGCAAAAGTTATTATGGCAATGCTATGATCGTGAAAAAATTATGAATTTGTTTGCTACTTATCCTTTTTTGCATCAGCCACCAGATAACAAAATTACGAGAGATTTGTGTCTTTATCTCTTACGCTGTTTAAGCGTTGGATTTTATTTGAAAATGGAACAGTAGCTATTTGTTTTGCTTCGGACTAAGATTAAAATCTGAGGCTTTAATTATTAGGGTTATAAACATGGAGCTTGTTGTTGATAATGTGCCGTACGCTGCACTTTTTGAGCCATTGGATTTAGGTTTTACTCAAATTAAAAATCGCTTGGTTATGGGGTCTATTTATACAGGTCTTGAAGAATGTACTCCAAGTTTGGAACGTTTGGCGCAATTTTATCAGCAACGAGCGCAAGCAGACGTTGGTTTAATTATTACAGGTGGTTTTGCTCCAGACAGGGCTGGTCGTATGCGATTGTCGTCTGCAAAACTTACTGATTCTTCGGAATGTAAATCACATCTTGAGGTTACAGAAGCGGTGCATGCTGCTGGTAGTAAAATCTTATTGCAAATTTTGCATGCTGGGCGTTACGGTGAACATCAATATATTGTTGCACCAAGTAAAATTCGTGCGCCAAATGCTAATTATACACCTTTGGAAATGAATGAAAGTTGTATTCAAAAAACTATTGACCATTTTGTTAGATGCGCAAAGCTTTCGCAGGAAGCTGGGTATGATGGCATTGAGCTTATGGGTTGCCGCGGTTATTTGTTGAATCAATTTTTAGTAAAAGCAACAAATCAACGTATTGATGAATGGGGTGGAGATTTTGACAAGCGGATGCGCTTTCCATTAGAAATTATTCGAAAAATTCGTGAAGCTTTGGGTGAAAATTTTATTATTTCTATGCGAATATCGGTACTTGATCTTATTCAAAATGGTAGTAGTTGGCCTGAGGTTGAAAAATTTGCTAAGGAAAGTGTTAAGGCTGGAGTTAATTTACTCAATATTGGTATTGGCTGGCAAGAAAGTGAGATACCAGTTATAACTGGTGAAGTACCGCACGCGGCATTTGTAAAACTTAGTCAGAAATTAAAAAATGTTGTAAAAGTTCCTGTTTTAACTGGTATTAGAGTTAATAGCCCTATTGATGCTAATAATATTTTAATTAAAGGATATGGCGATATGGTTGTTATGACTAGACCTTATTTGGCTGATCCTGAATTTGCTACGAAAGCTAAATTAGGTGAAGATTTTGCGATAAATACCTGTATTGCTTGTAATCAAGCTTGTATGAGTAAATTTTCTGAGAATAAAATTGCTTCTTGTACGATAAATCCACGAGCATGCCATGAAACTAAACTTGTTTTTGAGGTAACAAGTAATCCTAAATGGGTTGCAGTCGTTGGTGGTGGAATGGCTGGTCTTGCTTATGCCGCAGTTGCCGCTGAGCGCGGGCATAAAGTTACTTTATTTGAAAAAACCAAAGTTCTTGGCGGGCAATTTAACTTGGCTAAATTGATACCCGGGAAAGAAGAGTATCAAAAAACTATAGATTATTATTTATATCAATTAAATAAATTTGAGGTGGAAGTTTGTTTAGAAACAGAGCCATCGCTAAGTAAGCTTAAAGAATTTAATGAAGTTGTAATTGCAACAGGTGTTAAACCGAATATTCCTGATATTCCAGGGATTAATAGTAAACATGTTATGACTTATGTGGAATTACTGCAAGGTCTGCATAAACCCATGCAAAAAATAGCGGTATTAGGTGGTGGAAGTATGAGCCTAGATGTTATTGAATGGTTAACTAATTCTGAAATTGATTATTATAAAAAATGGGGCGTAGATTTATCTTTGACTACTGATGGCGGCATTACTAAAAGCGGTAATATTATATCTAAGCATCGAGTTTACTGGTTAAGAGAAAAAAATAAACTTAATTTAAATCAATTTGAAGCGTTACGAAAATTTAGATTAGAAAGCAATGGTGTACAAATAATGTGTGGTATAAAGTATGAAAAAATAGCTCCTGACGGTTTGTATATTCATATGAATAATAAAACTCAAGTTATAGATGTAGATACAATTATACTTTGCACAGGGCAAGTCGCTTCGCAAAATTATTTTGAAGAATTAAAATCAGCAGGATGTAGCGTCTCTTTAATTGGCGGGGCTTTTAATCCGCTGGAGCATGATGTAACGCATGCTATAAATCAAGCAACGCGACTAGCAGCTTTGCTTTAGTAACGAGCATAGAGACTGCCTAAAAGTTCTTTGTGGGCCTTTTCCTAAACGTCCAGTTGCCGATATTTTTTCAACAGGTAAAACAAGTAAAAAAATTGCAATGCACGCTGCTATTGAAGCAGGTCACACTAATTGTGTCGCAGTACTATTGAATACCATGGGTGACTGTGATGGTCGTGCACCAGTTGCACAACTAATGCATAGAGAGTCACCCAATCGTCCGATTGACAGTCTCAAAAATCTTGCAGATAACGCATCTGCGCATATGAGTATTCTATATGTCGAAAAAAATCAATTTTATCGACATAAACTATGGATATGTCGATGACATAAACATATACTGGTAATATGTCGAAATTTCCTGAGTTTTTAAACATGACGTTTAATTCTAGCAAACCTTATAATGAGTTACCGCACCTACCACCTAAAGCTGTATTGGAAAGCATTGAGATATTAAAAGCATGTATCCCCGCGAGAACAGCCTTAGCAGAGCTTAAGCAGGCTGGAGAGTTTCTTCCTAACCAAGGTCTACTCATTAACGCACTGCCTTTGCTGGAAGCAAAAGACAGCTCCGAGATTGAAAATATCGTTACAACCACCGATAAGCTTTTTCAATTTGCTCAAGAAGATACTCATGTTGTCGCATTCAAAACCTTATAGAAACTGGTTTAGCTCGTCGTCAGACAGCATCTACCTATTTAAAAAAACTATGCGAGATAGGTGTGTTGCAAGAGGTGTCTGCTGGCAAAGAAAAATTATTTGTACATCCAAAACTAATGCAGTTATTAACCAATGATAAAAATCAATTTAAAGAATATCAGTATTCAAGCTGAGGATGCAGGATTGTAAGTGATATTTTTTACAACATACTAAATATAAAAAAACGTGCATTGTTATTAAAATAGTGGTATCATGTTGACCAGTTTTTGCCTTTCCTTACCAGGCAACATTATTCACCGGGACATATATGAGCACACAGTTTGATACTTTCGCAGATTTAGGTTTATCTGAATCTTTATTAAAAGCAATAGAGACTTTAGGGTTTGTTAGCCCTTCACCTATTCAGGCTAAGACCATTCCATGGATGTTGCAAAACCGTGATGTGATTGCGCTTGCGCAAACCGGTACTGGTAAAACAGCTGCCTTTGGTTTACCTATTTTACAAAATTTAGATAAAAATGTTTCTCAACCGGTTGCGTTGATTTTAGCGCCAACTCGTGAGCTTGCCATTCAAGTAGGTGAACATATTGAAAGCTTGGGTGTTAATTATCGTGATGATGCGTTAGTTACAGTATTATGTGGTGGACAAGATTATCGTCCGCAACTTAAAAAACTTCGTTCTGGCACTAGAATAGTTGTTGGTACTCCTGGGAGAGTATTAGATCATATTGAACGTGGCTCTTTAAAACTCGATGCACTGCGAACATTTGTTTTAGATGAAGCTGATGAAATGTTACGAATGGGCTTTATTGAAGATGTTGAAAAAGTTTTAGAAAGCATTCCTGAAGATAAGCAAATAGCTTTATTCTCTGCAACTATGCCAGATAGAATTAGAAAAATTGCTAAGCGTTATATAAAAGATCCTGTGACTGTTGAAATAGAAGCGAAAACTAAAACTGTCCAAGCGATAGATCAGCAGTTCGTGTTTGCTTCGGAAGGGCAGAAGCAAAATGCTTTATTGCGTATATTAGAAGTTGAAAATCATCAAGGTGTAATAGTATTTGTTAAAACCAAAATTAAAACAGAAGATGTAGCACGTGAATTAATTGCTCATGGTTGTAATGCCATGGCTATTCATGGTGACATTAGCCAATCTTTACGTGAAAAAATTATTTTACAATTTAAGCAAGGCGTGATTGATATTTTAGTTGCAACGGATGTTGCGGCGCGTGGCTTAGATGTTGAGCGTGTGAGTCATGTTATCAATTATGATATGGCACAAGATTGTGAAACTTATGTGCATAGAATCGGTCGTACAGGCCGTGCTGGGCGTAGCGGTACGAGTATTTTATTCGTGACACCAAAAGAATCACGGATGTTAAATATTATAGAACGTCATACTAACGCCAAAATTAATAAGATTCAAATTCCTAATGATGATGTTGTTAATCAAGCACGTAAACAGCACTTTTTACAAAATGTTCAAAAGCGTTTACAAAGCACAGATTTTAATGATTATAAAAAACTTATTGCTAAGTTTTTACAAGAAAACTCAGATATAGAAGCGTTGGATATAGCAGCAGCACTTGCATTAATGGCTAATAATGATAAAACATTAAATGTTAATCTGCCGCCAGTAGTAAATCATGAAAGAAAAGTAAACAGTGATAGAAAGTTTAATGGTGATAGAAAGCCAAATCATGATAGACGATCAGACCGCTCTAATTCTAGAACTAGTAGACCAACAAATGAAGGTAGAAGATTTAGTGATAATGAAAGCTCTAGAACTGAAGGTAGAAGATTTAGTGATAATGAAAGCTCTAGATTGTACCGTATAGATGTTGGTAGTAAACATGGTGTAAAAGCAGGGAATATAGTTGGTGCGATTGCGAATGAATCAGGTATAAATAGTCATCAAATTACATCTTTGCAAATTCATGAATATCACTCAACTGTGAAATTACCTACTAACTTAACTAAAGAAAAGGTACGCGCTTTGACTAGAGCTTGGGTATGTGGTAGACAATTAAATTTAAGTGCAATTAGTGGCTAGAGGTTTTGATGTTTAAAGGGAAGTTTTTAATTTTTACCGCTTTAATGGTATTTTTTACTAGTGTTTATGCCAAAAAGCTAGATAATTTTGTGGTTTTTGGAGATAGCTTATCTGACAATGGTAATCTTTATGAATACTTAAAACATCAGCTTCCACCATCCCCTCCGTACTTTGAGGGGAGGTTTTGCAATGGGTATGTATGGGTTGAGCAGTTAGCAAAAGTTTATTATCCCGATTCATGGAAGCAGCATATTTTAAATTATGCTTTTGGTGGCGCAGGAGTTGCTTGGTCTTTTGATGACGAAAACTCTAGTGATGAAGATGATGTATTATTTTCGCTGGGTAGTGAAATAGATAGTTATTTACTTGCGCATCAAGATAAAGCATCTCCTAATAGTTTATTTACAGTCTGGATTGGTGCAAATAATTATATTGCTAATCATTATAGTCCAGAGAAAGTTGCAGCTGGTGTAAAAAAAGGGATTCGCAAAAGTTTAGAATTGTTAGCTACAAAAGGTGCAAAGCATATTTTGGTTATTAATTTACCTGATATGGGCAAATCACCAGCAGCAAGAATGATATATTCTGAAAAAGAATTAAGCTTATGCTCTAAATTTCATAACGAAGGTTTACGAGATACCGTAGCTGATTTAACTAAAAAATATCCAAAAGTTCAGTGGGTTTTATTTGATGCTGCAGAAGTATATGCGGAAGCTTTAGCTAATCCAGAAAAATATGGTTTTACTAATATTACTGATACTTGCTATCAATCACTGGTAAATGCGATGATTTCAGAAGCTGATGATACGCAATTTATTTTAAAAATGTCTGCAAGTCTTATTAAAAATGAACAGTTGGCTAAAGATGCTTGTGATGGGTATTTTTTCTTTGATCCAGTGCATCCAACGGCATTAACGCATAAGATTTTAGCTAATATTCTCCAAGATGTTTTAAAAGATAATAATCTTGAATTTGGAAAATCATAGTAGGGTGTTTAATACGATTAAGTTCCCGTAATCCGCGTTGCTCCTTACGGGCTACGATTAAATATTATTGTGGTGTTCCCGTAATCCGCGTTGCTTCTTACGGGCTACGATTAAATGTTATTGTGGTGTTCCCGTAATCCGCGTTGCTTCTTACGGGCTACGATTAAATGTTATTGTAGCCCGTAAGGAGCAACGCGGATTACGGGAATAAGATCTACCAACCTCTGCTGCGACAAATTTGGTCATAAGCGTTACTAATGCGGCTAGATTTTTCATTCGCAGCTTTGATTTCTTTTTCGCTTGCGCCTTTAGCAATTAACTTATCCGGATGATTGCGGCTAATAAGCCTACGGTAGGCGCGTTTTACTTGCTCTTTTGTTGCTGTAGATTGTAATCCCAAAACTGCGTAGTTATCTTCTGTAGTATTGGTTGTTGGGCGTTGCCATGAGTGACTATTTGTGGATGATTCTTGGTGATGTTGATAACTACGGTAAGTTCTTTGGCGAATATTATACCAATCGTATTCGTTTTCAAATTCGGTTTGTCTTTGAATTGGCGCCATCCCAAGGCTTGCAAGGACATTATTTAGAATATCTAATTTTTCAACTGTAGCGCCAGTTTGTTTAATAAAATTATATTGTGTATCAATGAATAGACGAATTAAATTTGGATTATCTTTTATGGCTTTTTGGAGTTTATGTAACATTTTATATAAACTAAAGCTCTTTTCCTTACCTTGGTTAAAAAACTTTTGCGCAAGCTGTTTTTGTTTGATGTTTAAGTGCATTTTAGAAATAACATCACTAGCACAGCTTATATCTAACTCAGAGACATAGCCGTTACTTTTGGCGATATGCCCAAGTATCATAAATAATGCTTCAAAAAATGTTTCTTTTATTTCTATGTTTTTTTCATTATTAAAATACCAGAAAGGGTTAGCGAAGTGCTCAACTAAACCATTATCAAAAAAATTACCAATTAATAACCCAAAGATTGCACCAAGTGGACCGGCAATTAAAAATCCAAAAAAAGCGCCTATGGTTTTACCCCACCAGATTTTTTGGGTGAAATAGTTTCTTAACTCCATTTGCTCTCAAATTTATTCGAATTATAGGAGATTATAATGCAAATTATGTTTATAATTCTACGAAAAAGTTTTACACAAGGGTTTTTTGTCATGCGTCGGCTATATTCTGTATTATTATATTTATTAACTCCATTTATTATTTTAAGACTTATTTT
>CAZADN010000060.1:0-10859 GCA_964483895.1 uncultured Legionellaceae bacterium | reverse complement strand
AAAATCAACACCCTGAAAACCATACGCACTTACTAAGCTCGCAACTGATTTTACAAAATTTTGCGTAAACTCTTCTTTTGATATAGAAGCTTCCAATACTTGATGAAAATTTACAGTTGTATTTGGGATACTACTAGAGGCGCCACCAATAGATACTAAAGTCTTTATTCCCAAATCTTGCAAAGATTTAATATATTTTTTAGAAACCGTACTAAATACCGAGACAATTTCACCAGGCTTTTCAGTACTAAATACCGCAAAAGCAACAATTATATGCGTATATCCAGCATTTTTAATGGCATTTACATCTGGAGGAGTTTTCCAACCTGGTAAAAATCCAATTATTCTTCCGGGAATTACATTTTGACTCTGCTCACTAGAAATATCAGCATTTTGTATATCAACTTCTTCTGCAGATAATTCGAAAGAAATACAACCAATAATAATTATTAACGAAAATGCAATGCCTATTTTCATATCTTTGAACCTAAATTTTTCACCTACTTAAAAGTTAGAGCAAGATTCAATTATAATCAAATAATTCAAAATATTTTCACTGATTGTGTTAAGATAAGTATTATATTACGATAAACTAGATTTCATGAACGATTTTCAGGATAATCCCGTATGCGTTAATGAATTTTTAAATATAAATATTATGACATTAAATTTAAATACATATGAAACACACTCTAAATATAGTCCGAAAGCATGCATAATTTGGATGCATGGTCTTGGCTCAGATGCACAAAACATGATGGGAATCGCTGCGGCTTTTCCAGAAGAATTAGCAATTTCACATGTATTTGTAGATGCTCCTATTCGTCCTGTTGCAATAAATAACCACATGCCCATGCGTGCTTGGTACAATGTTTTGGGTATGAAATTAACTGATAGAGAGGATAAAGAAGGAATAATCACATCAGCTAAAAACATTTCGAGTATTATCGACTTGCAGATAGCCAAAGGTTTCCATACCACGCAAATTTTTCTTGCCGGATTTTCTCAAGGTGGGGCTATGGCTTTATTCACTGGTTTAACTAGTAAATTAAAACTAGGTGGTATTATTTCTTTATCCGGCTATTTACCTCTTTTATCTGAGCTACAAAAGACAAATTATCATGATACTCCAATATTTATAGGTTTGGGCGAACATGATCTAGTTGTATTACCTGAATGGACTAACGCAAGCTATAATTGGTTGATCCAACAAAAATTTAATAATATAAGCTTACATAAATACCCAATGGAACATAATATCTGTATAGAAGAAATAAGAGATTTATATAATTGGCTTAATTCGCAAATATCTCACAAGCCTGTAGTGGAGAAAATCTAATGACTGTTGTCAAAAAAACCCGTAAAGTACCTTTTTCATGCAAACAGATGTATGACCTTGTTAACGATGTCGATAAATACCATGAGTTTGTTCCATACTTTACATCAAGTGAAGTACATCACCGCGATGAAAATGAAGTACAAGCAACTTTAAACATAAGCGCCGGAGGTATAAGTAAGTCATTTACTACCAAAAACCGCCTACAACCAAATAAAATGATAGAAATGCGTTTAGTGGAAGGACCTTTTAGTCATTTAGAGGGATTTTGGCGTTTTGATCCTACCGACGATGGCTGCGCTATCATATTTGATTTGGAATTTGAATTTGCTGGGCGCATGCTTTCAATGCTTTTTGGCCCTGTATTTGAACAAATAGCAGAGAAAATGGTGGATTCTTTTTGTGAACGCGCCTCAAGTTTATATCAAGCGATAGTTGAATAATGGCATATATTGAAATTGTGTACGCACCTGATAATAAACAAACTATAATAAAAAAAGTAGAATATCAGCAAAACATGAATGTTGAACGCGCTATTTTTTTATCAGACTTGTTAGAACTCTACCCTGAGATAAGCAGTTATGCAGTTGGAGTTTACAAAAATATTGTCACAAAAGATTACCTACTAAATCCTAAAGATAGGGTTGAAATCTATCGACCATTATTAGTTTGCCCAAAAGAAAAAAGAAGAAAGCGAGCCAAATAATTATTATCTGAGCCAAAATCCGAGCCGCGACCGTCAGGGAGCGGAGATTTATCGAAAGACAAAAATATCCACTCCCTGACGGTCGCGGCTCGGATGACTAATTTATACTTTGACATCCTTCATGCCATCTTCTTCGCATCTCTCATTTTTATCAATGTGAGATACAATATTTCTTGTAAAAAATACACTCACAGCCTTTATACATTTAAGTTGACCACGTTTTTGCCATGTGTAAGCATAATCCCAACGATTATTTTGAAATGTTTGGCTAATTAAGCTTGTTCCCAATAAAATTGCCACATCTTCCTTGCTCATACCTACTTTTAATCTCTCTAATTGTGCTTCAGAAAGAAGATTCCCCTGCTGCACATGTTCGCGTGAGTAATCATAAGATATACATCCTACAAGTGTTAATGTTATACTGGCCAAGATAAGAATGATTCCGATTCGCATATTCTTCCAAATAAGGTTTTTGTTTGTGATGCGAGTATATCACTCTTAAAAATACAGTTAAACTTTATTTAAATGGAATTCTTTGTGAATGAAAACAAACAATTAAAAAATGTCGGTTTAAAAATTACAATTCCGAGGCTTAAAATTTTACAAATTTTAGAAGAGTCAAACTCGCATCATTTAAGCGCTGAAGATGTATATAAAACTTTGCTAGAAATGGGAGAAGAAATAAGTCTTGCAACCGTATATCGAGTTTTAACTCAATTTGAAGCATCAGGCCTAATTACCAAGCATAATTTTGCGGGTGAGCATTCAGTGTTTGAATTACGACCTAACCAACATCACGATCATTTAGTTTGTATCAAATGCGGAAAAATCGAAGAATTTGTAGATGAAGAAATCGAACATCGTCAAGAGATTATTGCGAAAAAAGCTGGGTTCAAGATTACAGATCACGTCTTAAATATTTTCGGCACCTGCCCTGTTTGTACTTAAATCACACACACTATTGAGTACTTTTTTTAGGATAATATTCACGCATCAACTTTAACGCGCTATTTAGTACATTAATTCTAGGTTGCATATTAATTAAAGGTTGTAAACTTAGATCCGTAACCGTAATTTCACCGGATACATGTAATGTAGTTAATCTATCTTCTTCAATAATACCATTATTTGTATAACTTCCTGACAAAATAAACTCATGTTTTTGAGATTTATCCAACAAATCATGGCCAATACTATAATCACGAAAGTCATTTTTACAATTAAAAACTTTAGGAAATAACGTCGGCATCACATCATAATGCGTAGTTAAATGAGTAAATTTCCGCGCAGCGGTTCGTGGCCAATGGATAATTAACGGAACCTTAACTTGATATTTAGAATAGTTACTTGCATGTCCCCAATAATTCAAATGGTTTTCGTTAAACTCCTGGCCATGATCTGAAGTAATAATCACAATACTATTATCTAACAAAGAGCTATCTGTAATCTTATCTAAGACTTTCTTAATTTCTAAATCAATAAAATTCAAAGTATTTAAATAACTATTATAAAATGGTTTAGGATCAGAGCTATTAGTCATACCAATCCGTGAGCACTCTTTAGAAATTGGTTGATATTTTATTGGAAAATCTTGCGATCTACAAAATGCATGCGGGGCATTGTAAAAGATATTTAAAAAAAATGGCTGCTTACTATTTTTAGATTTTTGCAAAAACTCAAGGGTTTTTTGAGTAGTGACTTTATCCAAATCACTAAAATTGTTTGAACTTACTGTTTCTATATTTAAATTAGTTAACTTATTAAAAATAGTTTTATGCATTGGTGGATTACGCATCGAAATCGACCAAATAACACGAATATCATAATTGTTTGCCAATAATAAATTTATAAATACAGGGCTTATTTTTTGTTCTAATGCCGAAGTCCAATAGCTACTAGGAATTGAATAAAAAAGCGTGAACAAACCTGATTGTGTAGCATTCCCACCACTATAATGGTCTAAAAACTTCCAATTTTGCTGGGCAAATTTTTCGGTATATGGCATATATAAAAGACCATCTTGACGTAGAGAATCAACCATTATCAAAATTATATTATAAGGGCGTTCAGCTGGCTTAAGACAATCCATTTGGTGTTTGGGATAGTTTAACTTATCATGCATAAATTGCGCTTGCATGTAACTCCCTTCGCTATACCTATTTAACAATTCTTTAGCATTTTTTTTAGGAATAATAAGCGCTAATAAATTATTATAATAAGGTAAATTCGCGGCTTGTTGAATTAGTAGGTTATTATGCTGAATTGTCAGCGACAACATTAAACTAAAATAACTAAATAAAGCGGCCCCAAGCCACATTATCATAATATTTTTACCAAAATTAGTACGTTTTGGAATAAAATATTTCCATACTATATGAGCAAAGAAAACCAAAACAACTAAAAGTAAACTCGCGGCTAAAAAAATTATTAATATTTCTCTTTGCGATAAATCCAATAAATCTCGAACATTAGGTCCTAATAACATTTTTAATATAGTGATATTTAAGTGATACTTGAACATTAAGTATATTTTTGAGTCAATTAAAATTGATAATGCCGAGACAAATACAACGCAAATAGCAACGCTTGTCACAATTTTTTTATTAGGAACAAGCAATGCAAATAAAAACACTAATACAGAAGGTAGAAAAGCCAAGAAACACATGTAGCTAAAATAAGTTGTCGCAACAAATGCTAGCACCAAGGCTTTACCATACCAATTTGAATATTCAAAAATTAAATTTTTAAATAACGTTGAACTTTGAACTATTGATTGCAGGTACCCGAAACCAAAGATTAAATAAAGAGCAGCGTTACATAAAAAGAACCATCCAATAAATCTAAAATATAACGTACGCTCCTTTCCCTGCATATCTTATGCTCGCTATTTAGTCCCACCCACGGTTAATGAATCAATTTTCAAAGTAGGCTGCCCAACGCCAACAGGGACAGACTGACCATCTTTACCACACACTCCGATACCTTTATCTAACTCTAAATCATTACCAACCATACTAACTTTATGCATAACCTCTGGACCATTACCAATAAGAGTAGCGCCTTTTACTGGTGAAGTTATCTTACCATTTTCGATTAAATAAGCTTCGCTAGCTGTAAATACAAATTGCCCTGAAGTTATATCAACTTGTCCCCCACCAAAATTTACTGCATATAAGCCTTTATCAACTGATCTAATAATTTCTTCAGGATGATATTTACCAGCTAACATATAGGTATTAGTCATTCGTGGCATTGGTACATGGGCATATGATTCACGTCGACAATTACCAGTTGACTGCATTCCCATAAGCTTAGCGTTTAAATTATCTTGCATATAATTTACTAAAACTCCATCATCAATTAAAGTTGTGCACTGACTTGGAGTACCTTCATCATCCATTGTTAAAGAACCGCGTCGATTTTCTAATGTACCATTATCAACAACGGTAACACCTTTCGCTGCAACTTGCTGATTAAGCTTACCTGAAAAGGCTGAAAGATTTTTACGATTAAAATCTCCTTCAAGACCATGTCCAACAGCCTCATGTAATAATACACCCGGCCATCCAGAACCTAAAACAACAGGCATTGTGCCAGCTGGTGCATCTATTGCATCAAGATTAACGCACGCTTCACGCACAGCTTCACGCGCATATTCAAGGGCCCTATCTTTTTCTGTGAAATAAGAATAAGCAACACGCCCACCCCCACCACTACGACCAGACTCACGTCGACCATTATCTTCAATAATGACACTTACACTAATACTCACAAGTGGCCTAATATCAGCCATCATTTGCCCATGAAAATTAACCACCATAACTACTTCATAACAACTGCTTAAAGAAGCATTTACTTGAATAACGCGCGCATCACAACTTCGCGCTTCTTTATCAATTGCCTCTAAAAGAGCAATCTTTTCTTGTTTATTTAAAGTATCAATTGGGTTAATAGGAGAATATCGCGCGTTTTGTTGTATAGGTACTTTCGCAACCGGTACAATTTTACTAGTATCATGCGCAATTGAACGTGCTGCTTGTGCTGCGCGTTCCATCGCTGGTAATAAGATATCATCACAATATGCATATCCGGTTTTATCTTCGCTGACTGCGCGGATTCCAACTCCTCTATCAATCGAATAACTCCCACTTTTAACCTCAGAATCTTCTAAATACCATGACTCATAACTACAACTTTGAAAATACAAATCAGCATTATCAACATGCTTAGTTTTTAATGAGTTTAACAAACTATTAATCCGCGCCTCATCTATCGAAGCAGGCTTTAATAACAAATCTTTGGCAATGTTGATAACTTTATTCATGTATAATTCCTAATTTACTACAAAAAATATAACCAATTTTTCATATAATCCCAAAAAAACACTTATAAATCTACTTAAGTCTTGATTTTTAAATTATTGGCAGCATATTATGTTATAATGATATTAATAGTTTAGAATAAAAATTTGGAGTTTATTATGAACAGACAAAATATTTCAGCCATTAAACATACGGCTGAATCAATTTTAGCTACCAATAAGGTACTACGTAACACATACTTATTGTTATCTATGACTTTCATTTTTAGTGCTTTTACGGCTTATTTATCTTATGCCTCTGGCGCTAGAATGCTAAATCCTATCCTCTTAATTGCAGGAATGTATGGTTTAATGTTTTTAACTCACGCATTGGAAAATAGCCCTTGGGGATTAGTCAGTGTTTTTGCTTTCACAGGATTTATGGGTTATGTAATCGGCCCAATTCTTAATGCAACAATCGCAATGTATAGCAATGGACCACAGTTGATTGCTACAGCTTTCGGTGGCACTGGAATTATATTCTTTGGTTTATCCGCTTATGCGTTAACAACACGCAAGGATTTCAGTTATTTAAACGGGTTCTTATTTGTTGCGGTTATGGTTGCATTGCTTGCAATGATTGCGGGTATCTTCTTTCAAATCCCAGCTTTGCAACTTATGATTTCAGCAGCGTTTGTCCTAATATCTTCAGGATTAATTTTATTCCAAACTAGTGAAATTATTCATGGTGGTGAAACAAATTACATTCGCGCAACAGTTTCATTATTTGTTTCAATTTACAATCTATTCGTAAGTCTCTTACAAATTCTAAGCTCCCTTTCTGGACGTGAATAATAATTTAGTTTAACACTTAATATATGTCCCGTGGTTTATCCGCGGGGCATATTAAACTGGTGCGATTTTTTCTACGGTTAAATCTATTTAACTTCGCTAGCTTGAAACATATACATCTGGAGAGAATTTAAAAGCCGCAAGCGCAGTCGCAGGAGCAATCGCAAACGTTAGCTTTTAATTAATCTATTATGCGCATAGCGCATTCTTCAACGTTTGCGATTGCTCCTGCGACTGCGACTGCGGCTTTTTTTCTTACGACAACTTAGTTAAACAGATTTAACCGCAGAAAAAATCGTATTAAACCTAACCTCTTTCAACCCTCGCTAAATAGTCTATAATAAGAAAGTGATACATTAAAAATCTTATTGGTTCTATATGCAGCAAAAACCAAACGAAAAAGATCGATACAATGGTAACCAATTTCTTTTTGAAAATGACGAGGCTCGTCGTCGTGAGTTCGAGCTTGCCACAGCTTATTTTGATCTCTATCCTGACCAAATAAAAATTAGAAGGAAAAAGGATTGGAAACATGTTATCAAAGTCCTTGGTAAGGAACGACCTGATTTAGTACCTAATGTAACAAGTGAATTAAAAAATATTCCCAAGCATTCATTCATTAATAAATCAGGTGAGATTTTAGCACTAGGTAGCTTCATTGCCAGAGGTGGTTTTGGTCGAGTCAAAAATTCCATGAATAAAGATGGGCGTATTTTGGTTGAGAAAATTGAGACTAGATTTAAAGCTGAACAAAAAGAAACAGAAGTTCTAGAAGACATCGGATTTTTAACTACGAAAAAAATGACTCGAAAAGTAAATACGTCTAGAAGAAAATATTATACCGGCATGATGCATTTAGGTAAAGATTTACTTGATACTCTTACCAAAGGTAAATTAAATTTTGATAAATCTGTTACTGTAGCTAGAAAGGCTGCATGGAAACTACATTGCCTGCATGATGGTACCGCCTCTTTATCTCATATAAGCTATGCACATGGAGATATCAAGCCTGAAAATATTATGCTACAAGATAATGGTAGAGTAGAATTAACAGATTTTGGCATGACTGAAAACATCAACACCCAAATAATAGAATTTAAAGGGACTCGAAGGTATTTACCTTCACAATATGAAACAGAAAGTGAAGCGCCAATATTAGAGCGCATGAATCTATTGGGTAGAAAAGGCACTGATATCATCGCATTTAAAAGAACTTTTTCTGTTATGTTTATGTTTAAGAAGAATTACAGAAAACTCAATAAAAACATACTAGATATGCTTACTACCGACCCAATTGAAGAAAAAATACAAGGAGTAATAGATGGCAAAGATACCGCCTTAAATATAAACATGGCATTTACTGAACAAGAGATGCATTTAACTCAAAATTCGTTAGTAAATTTACCTGTCGCAACCAAACAATGGATTGGGGATTGTTTTGCTGAACTGGATAAACTTGAGGAATTGAGCTATAAGAGGAATGATTCAAATAAAATTAAGCAAAATAATAATAAATTAAAAGACTTAATTATTAGTATCTCAATAACAAATAGTAGTTCAAACAATAACAAACAATTACTGAATGACATTAAGAAACAAAGCTCTAGTTATGAGGAAACTCTTGAAAAAGAGTTATTCGATAAGACAAAAAAATATATGAAAGCAGAAATAAACACACTTAAAGACAGTTTTAAGGAAAATGATACGCAAGCAACAATATTTTTTAAAGATCAAATGGATAAATTAAATGCTGCAAAAACCAATAAAGACTTATCAGAAATCAACAAAACATTAACAACAGCATTAAAAAATAATACATCAAAGCAAATGCAAGATATAAATAAAAAAATTGCTTTCTTTCTCAAGAAAGCGGAAAGCTCTTTTATACCAAAATCAATTAAAGACGAGTCTCTAGCGAAAGCTAATATGCTACAACAAGCAGTGTATAATGTACCGTTATTAGAACGTGATAATGTATTTTCCAAACATGAAAATGTCCAAAAAGCTTTAGCCTATAACCGTATAACGAATAAACACGCCAATGTAAATAATGATATTGATGAAAAAATCGCGGCAAAATCTTTTCATGAATTTAAAAAAAAATATACAATCCAGAAAGATGTTGATAAGTCTAAAGATAATGAATCTGATAACACCATAAAATCACCAATCACCCCTAAGTTTACTTAACGCTCATGTAACCTCTAAAATAATCTATAATTACAATTATAAGGCTTTCTAAAAACTCTCATTTTTTAGGAGAAAATTTAATGAAAAAGCTAGGGTATGTTAACAATTACTCACTACGGCCCGCGACTTGTTCGCTGGATCCAGAGATCTTGACCAATGCAATAACTATTAGCGACAATAAAGATCTAATTAGATCCCGCGAACAAGTCGCGGGCCGTAGAGATATGAAATGTCAACACACCCTATTATTTATTTTCTTTATACTAATATCCACCAACATTTTTGCAGCAATAAATACTCAATACCCAGGCTGCTCACCAAATGATGCAACAGCTGCTGAACTAAGCACAGAGCCACTTAAATATTATCCAGCGCAAATACCATTAAATAAGCAAGCGATTGAGGCTAACGATGCACTACGAAAACAAAGGTAGTTCTTCCTGTTGAACTTTAATATGTGTCGTGTGGAAGAACCATCAAAATAGTGTGTCTAAAGAATATACCCTTGACATCATATGACTTTAATGACATACTTCATTCTATGAACTGGAGAATTATTTTTCAAAAAGATTTTGATTCGGAATTCGATGAACTAAATGAGTTAGTTCAAAATGAATGTTTTTCTCATTTGAAGGTGTTGGAGAAATTCGGTCCTGAATTAGGTCGTCCTCATGTAGATACATTAAAAGGCTCGAAACATTCAAATATGAAAGAGCTGAGATTTAATGCAGATAATGGTGTATGGCGTTTAGCATTTGCATTCGATCCTTTACGTCGAGGAATTTTACTGATTTGTGGTGATAAATCAGGTGGAAATGAAAAAAGATTTTATAAGGATTTAATTAAAAAAGCAGATCAACGATTTGATAAACATTTATCAAATTTAAAAAGCGAGGTGAATAATGGCTAAGTCACTGAAAGATAAAATAAATACTCTCTCCACTGAGCGAAAAAATGTAATTCAAAAACGAGCTAATCAATTAATAAGTGAAGAAATGACTCTGCGAGATTTGCGTTTAGCGCTTGAAAAAACTCAAAATGATCTTGGTGAAATTTTACATATGAAACAAGAAGGGATATCTCGCCTAGAAAAGCGCTCAGATATGTTAATTTCAACATTGAGTAAATATATTTCTGCAATGGGTGGTTCATTAAAATTAATGGCGGAATTTCCAAATAGAAAACCCATAGAAATTCATGGAATTTCTGATATCAGCTCACATTAGATATGAGCTGTTTTTACCATTTGTTTATTCACCAACAATTAAAAAATGACGATTAACCTTCTAGGGAACTCTTTTTATTTGAGTTCCTTACCATTGTTTTTTCTTACTTTGGCTTAGAATTGATTAGCTGAGTTCGACGAAAGTTAAGTATCATGTTATTCGAATTTATTTGTCATGCATAACATCAGTGTGTACATTTGTCATCCCCACGCAGGTGCACTACTGTCCGGTTTAAAAAGAAGCCCCCTG
>CAZADN010000059.1:0-10935 GCA_964483895.1 uncultured Legionellaceae bacterium | reverse complement strand
ATGCAACCTCTAAGAAAAATATTAGAAATGAACCCACAAAAGACATGTTCTGGGTCCCAGATGAAGCAATCGATATCGAGCGAGCAGGTAATGTCATCCAATTTGGACGAGGCACATCAAAGTAAACGCATAGAGGTAATGTTTTCTAGATTTGCGGTGTTTTATGGCCACGTATGGCGTAGCCAATTTAAGTATGAAGATTTTTTAGCATATTCCAAAAAAGAGTGGCGGGATGGCTTAAGTCAGTTTAGCGATGAGATTTTAAATAAAGCGATTATTACCTGTAGAGATTTTTGTGAGATGCCACCTACGTTGCCACAAATGATAATTTATTGTCGGCAAATTAAAAAACGTGGTGAATATTATGTTGCTGGTAATGAATCGATTAAATCTAAGCCTGAAATTACCAAACAATATTTGCAAAAATGCAAAGAAATATTAGCTAATTAAGGAGAGACTCATGTTGGTTTTAACAAGAAAAATAGGTCAACAAGTATTAATTGATAAAGGGATAATCCAAGTAAAAATTTTAGGTGTAGAAGGGGATGTGATTAGTATCGGCTTTAATGCCCCAGAATACATAGATATTGATAGAGAAGAAGTGCATTTAAAGAAATTAGCTAAACAAATAAGCGCTCTTAGGACAGGAGTATTAACGTTATGAAATTAAGTCTTAAAAATAAAGCTCTTTGGTTTTTACTTATAGCCCCATCAATAACATATGCACAAAGCATTGAAAGCATTATTAATCATACCATCATGTATTTACAAGGTGGATTAGCTAGAACTATTGGTATTTTTGCAATCGTTATTGCCGGTTATTTGTGTTTGGCTAGACAGAAATTCCCTAAGGAGTATTTTTTAATGATTTTATTGGGAATGGGCATAATTTTTGGTAGTTCTTCACTTTATACAACTTTAATTGGTTAAAAATGGAACTTAATATTAATCCGCTATTTAATGCTTTGACAAGACCAGCCATGATAGCTGGCGTAACTTTTGAGTATCACATAATAAATTTGATAATTTCTATGTGCTCATTCATTGGTCTATCGCCACTATATGGATTTATCTTTATTCCCGCGCATTTATTTGGTTGGGCGGTTTGTAAATACGATCTATATTTTTTTGCGATTTGTATGAAAAAGCTAAAATTACCCGCGATGCGGAATTTTTCAATCTGGGGAGTGCGCGCATATGAACCTTTCTAGATCATTAAAAATCAGAAAAAATGAAGTGAAAATTTCAGATATTTTTCCAATTACGCATTTAAATACGCCTAGTATTTTTGAGTCTCGAGATGGATTAATAGGCGCTGTATTACGCATTGATGGTATAGCTTTTGAAATCGCAGAAACAGAGACTTTAAACTATTATAATTTTTTATTACATCGAACATTATTAAGTTTAGATGAGCGTTTTATTGTTTATGTAACTACTCATCGCAAAAAAGTATCTTCCAATTTAACCGGTGAATTCAGTAGTAATTTTACAAAAGAATTAAATAACCGATACTTTGATAAGTTTAAAGATCAAAGTTTATATGCTAATGACTTGTATATTACCATTGTTTTAAAAGGCGACACCTCATCCAAAACTTCCTCTGCATTTAACTGGATAGAAAGAGCTATAGGGAAAAATTTATCAGAAATATCCGAGCAACGTCGCGAATCACAAATAGCTATTTTAACTCAAACAATAAAACAGTTATACACAAGCCTTGGGCAATTTGGGGCTATTTTACTTGGAGAGCGAGATAATATTTTAGGCTATAGTGAACTCATAAATTTTTTAAGTATTGTTATCAACGCTGGACAACCTTTAGCATATAACTTTCCAACATATAACCCAGCAATTGCAAATGATATTCCAAATACATTCAAACTTGAACAAGTTTATCCAAATGGTCACTTAGGTCAATATATCAGCCGTTATTATTTACTATTTGGTGAATACATTCAATTCCAAGGTAATACTGAAAATGACGTGCGTTTTGGCGCCATTTTATCAATAAAAAAATACCCAACCGTAACTTCCAGCATTTTGCTTGATAACTTACTATCTCTTGATTGTGAATTTATTGCGACACATACCTTTGCACCGTTGGCACGTGAAGCAAGTTTAAAAACCGTTATGCAAAAACGTTCGAAACTTGTAAACACTGAAGATAAGTCATTTAACCAAATTAATGCGTTACATGATTTGGATGATGATATAGCAAGCGAACATGTAAGATTAGGAATACACAGTCATACCTTAATGTTATTTGCATCTACCAAATCAGAGCTTCAAGAATTAATTTTGGAGACAACTAAACGTTATGCAAATAACGGCATAGTAGTAGTTAATGAAACTTTAGGAATTGAGCCATCATTTTGGAGTCAAATACCATGTAATCAACATTTAATCGCACGTGCTGCATTAATTACTTCACAGAATTTCGTGGATTTTTGTCCTTTACACAATACTACATCAGGATTTAAACAAAATAACTTTCTAAATAATGCTGTAACATTATTAGAGACACCATCGAAAACGCCAGTTTTTTTCAATTATCACAGCAAAGGATCAAGCACAAATCCAACCAAAGGCCACACCGCAATTTTTGGTGGCAATAATGCTGGCAAAACCACATTAGTAAATTTTCTTGATGCGCAAATGGGGCGTTTTAAAGGTCAAAGTTTTTTTATTGATAGGGATGAGTCTTCTAAAATTTACATTCTTGCTTGTGGTAACAGTAGTTATATCAAAATTAACCCTATAAATTCTATAGCAATGAATCCTTTAAAATTACCAGATACGCTGGATAATCGAGCTTTTTTAAAAATTTGGCTAGGCTCGTTATTACAAGAAAAAGATGAAATTAATATTCCTAATAACATAGCTGAAATAGTTAACGAATGTATTGACTATGCATTTGAGCAATTATCAACAGAATATAGAACTTTAAGTAACATTAGCCGCTTTTTACCAATGAATTTTCCACGTTGGCCGCATTTAAAAAGATGGCTCAAAGGTAATAATGATCGCATCGATGGAGAGTTTCACTGGTTATTTGATAATGAAAATGATGCACTTAATTTTGATTTTGATAAAGTTGGCTTTGATGTGACGTATCTTTTGGATAATGTGCCACCAAGTATAACAACTCCAGTTTATTTATACCTTGTACACAGAATGCGTCAATGTTTAGATGGAAGATTAACTTCTTTCGTAATTGATGAAGCCTGGCAAATATTTTCATCGCCTTTTTGGGAAAAATGTTTGAAAGAATGGCTACCAACGATTAGAAAGAAAAATGGTCATTTTATCTTCATGACACAATCTCCTAAAACTGTAACTACCTCAGCAATTAAACATATTGTCCTAGATAATTTAGCAACAATGTTAGTTTTTCCTAATCCATTAGCAGATGAAGAAACTTACATGAATAATTTAAATCTTACTTTAACTCAATTTCAGGCGATTAAAGATAATACACCTGAATCACGAATTTTCCTTTATAAGCAAGAACAAGAAGCGATGCTTTGTAAACTTGATTTGGGTGGCATGAACGATTTAATTCGTGTTTTATCAGGCAATATAAAGTCTATTCGTCTTTGTGATTCTATAAGGGCTGAGGTTGGTGACGATCCAAATATTTGGCTGCCTATTTTTCTTGATAGGAGTAGTCAGTGAAACGCGTAATCTTTCTATTAATTCTTATAACTCAAGGGTGTTACGCTGATATTTTAGGCGTTGCTGATGCTGAATTAATTGCAACTAGCATTAAGCAACTATCCTTGCTTCGCGACCAATATCGTTTATTAAAAGACACACAATTACAAACTAAAGAACAGCTTAAAAATATGCAAAATATTAAAGAAATGAATGGCGGACATTATGGGTTTGGGGATTTATCTAACGGGATAGATTCCTTACAAAGCTGGCAATCACCAGTCAGTACCTGGCAAGATGCATTGCAAAATTTATCTGGTGGCAATCCTGCTCGCTATAAAGCATTGCTTGATGCATATGAAAAAAATCATCCAGCTCTAAATGAGGCTACGTATGAATACAATACCTCATCTCAGCAATTTATTCGCTTTAAAGAAGATAAGGCCGTTAATCGCACCGTTTTAGTGCAAACCACAGAGAGTTATAACGAAATAAACAATCATATGGCGACTTTACATAAACTATCACAAAAAATTGAAAAAACAGATAACACTAAAGGGGCTATAGATTTAAATTCACGTTTATTAACCGAGCTCGCTTTTATTCAACTGATGAGTTTACGGTTACAAACTTTAATGAGCCAACAATTAGCCCAAGAAAGTTTAACTGAATTACAAGATAGAGCAGAAATGGCGCGATTTAATGGTTTAAGGAGTTGATATGGCAAAAATAGGCTTATGGTGTTTATTTTTATTAAGTGCTTGCGCAAAGCCACCAGATTTACATAGTCCATGTCAAAATTTTGGAAAATATTGCCAACAGCAACCTATAAATACTTATATAAAATGACTAACTTAACTTTTGATACATTAATTATAAACTTGGCAGGTGAAATAGATAGACTTACTAACCATTTTGTATTTGATGGATATACAGCTTTAGCCTCATTATTAAAAGCACCATTTGGCGCGATGCTTGTGCTTTATATAGTATTAATGGGTTATGCCATGGTGCGTGGAGTAGTACAAGCTCCACAACAAGAGTTATTTAAATTCACCATTCGTGCTGGCACTATTTATATGACTGCTATGAATTGGGAATTTTTTGCGGCTAATATCCGTGATTTGTTTGTTATTGGTAGTGACTCTATTGCAACTACATTAATGCAAGCAGTACATCAAAAAGTGAATGGCGGCTCAATAAATCAAGGTTTGCAAGCAGTTTTAAATGAAATATTAACTTTGGGAAGTAACTTATTTGAAGCAGGATCTTTTAGAAAATTAACACCATATTTTGCAGGAATAATGGTGTTTTTTTCAGGTTGTATAACGGTTGGTCTGGCATTTATTGAAATAGTAAGTGCCAAGCTTATGTTGGCAATTACCTTATGCACGGCGCCATTATTTATAATATTTACTTTATTTGAACAAACAAAAGCTTTTTTTGAGCGTTGGCTTGGAATATTAGTTGGTTTTGCCTTGGTACTTGTATTTGTTTCAAGTGTTGTTGGATTATGTGTGCATTTGCTGCATTGGATAATGGCAGGCGTATTAAATAATTCTATGCAATTAACGTCGGCAATCTGGGTGCCATTATTTATAGTTTCAATTCTTTGTGTGATGGGAATTACGCAAGCGGCGAGTATTGGTAAAAGCATTGGTGGAGCCATGTGTACATCTGGAGGCGCATCTTTAGTTGGTGGTTTTATTGGTAGCAGTATAAGTTCGCTTACTTTTTCTAAAAATACCATTCAAAAATCTTTGCAGGTTGCGCAAGCGAGTGGGAAACAATCTTTTGCAAATAGCCGCGCGATTTTTCAAAAAATGCAGCAAAACTTAAGACGAGGAAAAGGATGAAATTAGCACAACATTTAGATAATTATTTTAAACAAGCCCGCACTTGGGCTGATGATAATTTTGGCAGAATAGAGCAATCAAGGCGGCGCTATCAATTAGCTTTTTTAACGTCTATGGGCTTAAATATCGCGGCTATTGTCACAGTTTGTGTATTATCACATTATCAAACCATATTACCGCTAATGGTGCATCACTATGATAACGGTATAACAACTATCGAACAAACCAAGCATAATCAAATTCATCGTGCACAAGTTGAAAGTGATATTGTCAGGTATATTCAGCATAGAGAGGCGTATGACATTTCTAGTTACCGCGCACAATTTGAATTAATTACTATTTTATCTAACAGCAAAGTCAGTAAAGAATATTTAGTAGAGCAAGATAAAGCAAATTCAACCGCCCCAATAAAACTACTTGGGTATACAAGTAAACGTGAAGTACATATTTATAGCATTAATTTCCTAGATTCTATCCTGGAAAATGAAAAGGATATTCATAGAGATCATTATAATTTGGCAGAAGTTGTATTTAGTTTAATTGATACAGATAAAACAACCGGCAAAGCAATACAATCACATTATAACGCCATGCTTTCCTGGCATTATATAACCCCATCTAACTCGCCAGAAATAAGATGGCAAAATTGGAATGGATTTGAAGTAACTCGTTATAGTAAACAGCCTCGTCATGTGGAGAGCCAAGTATGAAAAAGTGTATTTTAAGTTTAATAATATTTTCAGCTGCGATTAATGCGCAAAATAATCCAATATCTTTAGTATCTGATATGAGAATTAAGAAAGTAATTTATCAAGAAAATAATGTTATTCCTATGCATGGTATGACTTTTACTACCACTCAAATTCAATTTGGTAATAATGAAAA
Organism: uncultured Legionellaceae bacterium; assembly: GCA_964483895.1. Lineage (GTDB taxonomy): Bacteria > Pseudomonadota > Gammaproteobacteria > Legionellales > Legionellaceae > 2-12-FULL-35-11. The sequence continues at coordinate 4,537 of CAZADN010000059.1, read as the reverse complement.
AATTTTAGATATAGAAGGCGGTGATAGTACTGCTTGGATGGTCACTTATCATCAAGAACTACCAAATATGTTATTTATCAAACCAACCATTTTTGATTCAGATACTAATCTGACAGTAATTACTAACCAGCATAATTATTATTTTCATTTAACTAGCAATAAAAAATTAGAGCCTAATCCTAGTCAGCATACTTACGCATTAAAATTTGATTATCAACCTGTAGTTAGACAGATTAATACTACCGTACCTAAACATACTGAAGCAAAAACTAAAAAATTAAATTCTGATTATAGATTTAGCGGCTCTTCACAATTAGTTCCACGCCATGTATTTGATGATGGTCAATTTACTTATTTTGAATTAAGTGCAAATGGCGCAGTGCCGGCGATTTTTGCGGTAGACGATAAAAGCGGTAAAGAGTCAACAGTGAATACAAGACGTCTTGGCAAATATATCGTGGTACAACGTATCGCACCTCAATTTACCTTGCGTCAAGGAGCAGATACCACGTCTGTTTTTAATACCGCTGAAATTAAGCGTATTGCGCAAAATAGGAGACCACAATGAATAACCAAGTTACAAAAAATGCTAAGTATCGCGACTTTAAAGATAAAATGTTATTAATTGGTGTTTGTGTTATTTGCATTCTTATTGGAATTGGCGGATTTTTACCAAAACATAAAACCAAAACTATATCTATTTCAGAGGAAAAACAAGACACAAAAGACACGTTAAACCAAAATATGGAATTAATTTCGCAACTACAAGAAAATCAAAATAGCATTAATAAAACTGTAGATTATCACCTAACTAATCCTAACCATTTGCTAAAACCTGAAATCCAACACCGAGCCGCGATAAGTAAAGAAACTTTAGCTCGTATGAATGCGCCGTCTACATTTTTCAGCATGGATACAACAGCTACTGCCAAAAGCCAACAAAGTAAAACTCTTACAGGACGTGATACTAATTCAGATTTTCTTAATCAGCAATCTGATATCACATCTGTTTCGGCTAAACAACTTCCCCACCCAAATTTAACAATACCCGCAGGTGAAATGATTCCAGCGACATTAGAAACAGCGATTAACTCTGAATTAGCAGGAATGGCACGTGCTATTACGAGTCGTGATATTTATGCATGGGCAGGAAATAAATTGTTAATTCCCAAAGGCTCCACTTTAGTTGGACAATTTAACTCAGCTATAACTCAAGGTCAAAATCGTATTTTTATAGTTTGGGATAGAGTGCAAATGACAAATGGCATAATTGTAACTCTAAATAGCCCAAGTACAGATACAATAGGGCGCGCAGGGCAAGCTGCTGATTATATTGATAGACATTTTTTTGAACGTTTTGGTAGCAGTGCTTTATTATCAGTATTAGGAGCCTATACTGCAACATCTGGCGTTAATGGTCAAGATGAGTATAATTCTTTATCACAATATCGTATGAATATTGCTGGTAGTTTTCAGCATGCAGCCAATCAAAACTTACAGCAAGATATGCAGCTAAAACCCATTCTGCAAATAAATCAAGGGACGTCTATTAATGTGTTTGTTGCACACGATCTGGATTTTTATCGTGTTGCAGGCAGGATTTAAATTGATGATTGAGGATAAGACTTATTTTGCGCCTGGAGTCAGAGGATTATTATCACCACTGCAGAGTTTTTTAGATGATAAAAATGTTATGGAAATCATGGTTAATCGTCCACAGGAGGTTTTTATTGAAAGACGTGGCGAAATGAACCGCTTAGAGATGCCAATATTAACCACACAATATTTAAGGCGTTTGTTTACGTTAATTGCTAATGAAAATAAGCAAACTTTATCAGAATTATCACCATTATTATCAGGAAGTTTGGCGGATGGTTCACGTGTGCAATTAATTATTCCAGAGGCAGCAAAATTTGAGACACTATCTATTCGCAAATTTGTTGTACAAAACGTTAGTTTTGATGATTATGCTAAAGTTGGTTTTTTTAATATTGAAAATACTAATAATTTGAAAGAAGAGTTATTGCAAAAGCTATATCATGCTCAACAATGGCAAGATTTCTTCACGCAAGCTATTTTGGCCAAGAAAAATATTATTATTTCTGGCGCCACGGCGTCAGGTAAAACAACATTTTTAAATAGTTGTGCATCAGTTATACCTTTGCATGAGCGCCTAATTATTCTTGAAGATACTTATGAAATTAAAATCCCACATAAAAATATAGTGAGGTTAAAAGCCTTAAAATCAGCAAATAATCACAAACACCATATTAGCATGCAAGATCTAGTCCAAGCATCTTTACGTCTAAGACCAGATCGCATAATTATGGGTGAAATTAGAGGACAAGAAATTTTCGATTTTATAGCTGCTTGTTCAACAGGACATAGCGGCGCTCTTGCAACTATTCATGCTAATAGCGCAGAAGGTGCATTTATAAGAATGGCGCAGCTTTATAAGCTTAATAATGTTCCTAGTATGAGTGAAGCAGATATTTCTAAAGTATTATATGCAACAATTGATATCGTTGTACAACTAGAAAAAAACAAGCAAAGTAATAGGCTAGCCGAGGTGTATTATAGAGACGCTAGGTAATATATTTAGTGGATTTAATCGCTACATTTTGCTTATTATGCTTGGTATTTTGCTCGCAAGTCTTGGTGTTTTCATACTTGGATATATAGCTTTTTCCTGGCTTTATTTAGATAATTTTTACAACATATCAATATTAATAAATTTACTTGCCAAAAAATATGAAGAACCATATTTATGGCAAAACTTTGTAAAAACTGAGTACATAACATTTATATTTGCTATTGTTGCCTTATCTTACTATGTATTTGAACGCATCAGACCAGCGCATAAAGTATTAGGTAATGCGCATTTTGCAAATGGATTTGAAATAAAAAAATCAGGATTTTTTAAAAATGCAGATGAAAGCATTATTATTGGTAAAAAATATGACGCGCCTTTATTTAGTAATGGATTTGAACATGTATTAGTGTTTGCTCCAACAGGTAGTGGTAAAACTCGAAGTATAGGGATTCCCAACTTGTTTCATTATCCATATTCAGTAGTATGCAATGATGTAAAACTAACAATGTTTAAAACAACTTCAGGATATCGTGAAAAAATATTAGGACATAAATGTTACTGTTGGGCACCTGCCGCAGAAGATAGAAAAACGCATCGTTACAATCCATTATCTATTATTTCTGAAGACAAATTATTACGTATTACCGATATTCAGCGCATTGCCCATATTATTATTCCAGATAATAAAAAATCAGACCCTATATGGCAGCAGGCATCACGCAAATTATTTAAAGTAGTTATGCTTTATTTATTAGATACCCCAGATATACCAACAACGCTAGGTGAAATAAACCGTTTAATTAAACAACCATCTTTTGACGATTGGCTTGCAACCAAGCTTGAAGAAACCACACATTTAGACCCAGAATATTACCGTAATGGATACTCATATTTAAATAACCATGAAAAAACAAGAAGCTCTATACTTGAGACTTTTTCAGGATATTTTGAACTTTTTGATGACCCAATAATTGATGCAGCAACCAGCACTTCTGATTTTGATTTACGTAATTTACGGCGAGAAAAAATATCTATTTATATTGGGTTTACGGATGATGATATGGAGCGGTTATCACCATTGTTAACTTTATTTTGGCAACAGTTAATTTCAGTAATGATAAAGAAGGTTCCAAATATAAAAGAAGAGCCATATCCTTTACTTTGTTTAATTGATGAGTTTTCATCTCTAGGAAGAATAGAAAGACTTAGGCGTTCTTTAAAACTATTAAGGGAATACCGTGTGCGCTGTGTATTAATGTTACAATATATTGCTCAAACATACGAACAATACTCTCAAGATGAAGCTAAAGCCTTTACTAATATTAAAACTAAAATCGCTTTTGCAGCTGAAGATATTCATGATGCTGAGTATATTAGTAAATTATTAGGTACTAGAACGCAGCGCATAATTTCAGAGTCTTCAAACAACCAAATTCAAGGATATTCAGAATCTAAAAATTATAATTATCAAGCTATACCATTGTTACGCTCAGATGAGATAATGCGTATGTCAAATTCTCAAAGTTTAGTTATTAGAAGCGGTTGCTCACCGATTAAAACAAAACAATTTATATGGTATGAAGATAAAAATATGATGAATTTTATTTTTCAATATACTTTTGCTCCAGTAGTAATTACGTAATTTTTAATTAAAAAAATAAGAATAAATGTCAAATTTAAGCCAAATAATACGACGATATATCAAAAAAACCTAAATATTAAAAAAGTGCTATAATTAACCTAGCAGATAATGGAGCCATTTATTATGAAAAAACAATTAGAGGAAGAACTAAATCGTAGGGAAGAACAACGTAAGCATGAGGATATTCAGCAAAAAGTGGGTCAGGCCAAACATGAATTAGATCATAGAATTACAAGCCACAAAGCCAAAGAAGTTGATAATTATCGTAATAAAATTCAGCACTTTAAAAGTTCTACACATCA
>CAZADN010000058.1:0-11006 GCA_964483895.1 uncultured Legionellaceae bacterium | reverse complement strand
TGCAAGTAACTATAAAAATAAAATGTCGTTTATTGAGTTAGGTACTTTCTTAGTAAGTAAATTTGGACGTGAGAAACGTTTAATTATATAATTGCATATCAGTCATAGTAACTCAGACTTATCTTTCTTACTTTGCAACAACCCTAAAACTATTATTACTACATAATAAACAGGGCATATAGAAGGGTCAATCATCAGTGATATAATAAAAATCCCCATAGTTATAATATAGTTTTTTCCAGAAATAACATAAACAATCGAAAAATATAGGATCATTCCCAATAAACCATAATCCCAACTCATCTGCATGAAGCCAGTACTAAAAGAATTTCCATACAAAGCCTCATCACTAAAACCAAAAAGCCAATTTAGCAAACTCCAGTGCTGTATTTGATCAAAAAACATGTAAGCAGAATCTATACGTACAGACATAGAACTAGACTGCAACAGATTAATTAATTGTACAAAAGTAACGATTATAAACAGACCTAAAACAACATAAATAAATTTATTTTTTTTGATTTTCACTGCATAATAAAAATAAATGACCATAATATAGTACGCAAAAGAAAACAAAACTATCCCTGCTAGAAGATTTAATATACTAAAGTATTTTGATTTTTCGTGTCTTTTAATAATGAAAAAATTACCTGCAAAAATAAAAGCCGCCATAACTGGCTCAACAAAATAACTACATGACCTATAGGATGTAAATTTAGGAAATTCTTTAACCAAAATCATGCCAAATGGAGTTACAATATAGTCATAACTAAATTTACTTATATCGAAATTAAAGAAATACTCTCCTAAAATAAAATAATAAAAAATTGCAAGAATTGCACATAATGCTAAACCGGCACTAAAATACATATAGTATTTAATTAATAAATTGGTGAATTTTGGATTAAATATTATAGCTCTATATAGCAGTATACCAAAAATATAAATGTTAGAAAGAGTAACAACATTATGCGATCTTATCTCAAACAAGTCACTGCTTGAGAATAATACGTATAAAAATGCCCATGTAATTACTAATAAGATTAACAACAGTTGATTAGAAGAAATACGGTCAACACTTACAATTAAATAAAAAAATACTATCGATACTAAACCAATCCTTACCTGACTAGAAATAATAGTACTGAATATAAATGGCGACATTGATAACAATAAACCTGAAAATACACTGAAGAATACAAGATTTCTAGAGCGTCTAGCTACTTTATCTAAAGAAGCGCCAAATGAAGAAGCTTTCTCTGCTATTAATAGTGAATTACCTTTAACACTAATACCCATATACTATGCCTTATAAAGAAAAATTAACTCCGAAAGTACGCCATGTCAAGCGAAGCGAGACATCTCCTAAACTATGGTAGATCCTGAGCGCAGTTCAATATGACGTACCTAGGAAATTACAAGAAAAAGAATTCATACAAAATTTTATAAGCCTATCCAACTCCAAATACTTGTCTATATTTAAAGAAAATCCCGTATCAAGTAGCCGCTTTATGTGGTACTGAAAATTATAATTTATTGTATTATCTATATTAAACTCAAGATTTCTTAAAACCGCTGGACGAAATCCAGTCATTATCTCAAATCTATTAGCAATTATCTCTGCGGCCTCCATAATACTAATACTCCAATTACCACCAAGATTAAAGATTTTTTTATCAAGCTTATCTATTGATAAAGATAAAACATGCTCTATAGCGCGACATACATCGGTTAAAGGAATAAAATCTCTTTTTTGTAACCCAGAAGTTCTCAAAATCATTTTCTTATTAACCACAGCCTGTTTACATAAGTCATTAAATAATAAATCCCAACAATTAATCTTAGCACTAATCGGCGCACCAAATGAATTCGATAAGCGTAGAACTACCACTTCAATACCCTTAGATGCTAAAACTACATCTTCTGCAGCACGGTGACTAGTTGCGTATGGATGCGAAGGCTTTGGACAAGTTAATTCAGAAATCTCACCAACTAAAGGTGCACCGTAAATGTGTGCTGTTGATATATAAATAAATCTTCTAACATTGGCCACCTTTGCCGCGGCTAATAATTTGGCCGTACCTACTCCATTAATATATAAGGCTAATACTGGGTCCTCGAGGGAGTCTTTAGCATTCATCCCAGCTAAATGTATAACTACATCAACCCCCTCACAGCAAGCATCTAAAGAACTTTGCGAATCCCAATCCGTTGTTTTTTCTTCAATTTGTGAGTTACAACTTATATTAGGATTTCTTGTGCCAATAACTAACTTATGCTCGGTCGTTGATACAAGAAACTGGCATAACCTTTCACCAATATAACCTCTGCCACCAGTTACCAAAATTTTCATAATCTAAGTCTACTTATATTGAAATTGGCTCTACCTATTTGCATCAACCAACAATCTCTTCAAAGAAACGCTTATATTTTTAGTCAATTTTATATATTCATCACAAAATACTCTCCTGGCATGCTGAATCTTTTCGCTACTCCACCACTCATTTATATTATCCCAATTTAGAGAGACGCAACTAGCCGCTTCTTCTGCGGACTCAAAAATAATACCGGCTTGCTTTAATATATTATAATAATGCCTAGCTTTAGGCTGCAAATGGTCTAAACCATTGGCAAAAAAACCTATCGTAGGAAAATTAATAGCTAGAGTTTCCAACATTCCTGTTGAGTCATATGCATGAACAACTAACCTGCTTTTTTTAAGCAGATTAATTATTTTTTCATAGCCTAACTCAAGGCAAATAGACGGGTTAAAATCTATCCATCGACTCTTATCAGACCAGTCGGTGTTTCTCCAACCACCGTGTAATCTAACAGTTAACAACTTTTGAATATTAAGTGGCAACTTAAGCACAAATGCAAATTGATCATTCTGATGATGGATGTGTTCAGGATAAATGTCAAAAGTGCGTGTCTGATGCTGTAAATGCTCTTCTACAAGCAGCAACCCGCCGGAACGTAACGGTTTAATTACTCTTGAGCTTATATCTTTAAAACAAAAAGCCGAAATATGTTTTTTGGGCTCGTCAACCCAACCCCAAGTAAAAAATTTATCACAATTTTCTAGCTCAGGAGTAAATAAACTTTCCTTATATGTGCCGTAATTATTCCCATGCTGACCGACGTAATATGGCACGAAATTTTCCGTATGCTGCGCGGTCCAGATTTTAAAAAGCTCATCTGTATCAAAATTATTAGAGGTAAAAATAAATTTGGGCGATTTAGGCCAAGGTAATTGAGAGGCTTGTTTTAATAAAGATTTATACCCCTCTAAGTAACAAATAGGTAAACAAAACCTTAACTGCTCACGAACAAATAGCTCAAACCCTATGTATCCATATGTATTAATTCTAAATTCTTGACGATTTGATAATATAAAATCGGATACTTTTAATTTAGGAGTCCGCCAAAGTTGTGGAAATTGTCGCAAATGCACATGTAACTTAACATCCTCTTTTTTGGATAAATAACTGTTAATGATAAATGCATCATTATCTGAAGAAAATTTAGGTAAAACCTTATTTGCAACAAAAGAGATAAAACTTTTTTCTTTACTTAAAACTGTTTTATTTGCGTCTGTTACCAAAACATCCAGATAATTAATAGCGCTATAATTAAAAAAACTTAAAATTCTGCCAAACAATATATTATTCCATAATGGAGAATTACATGCATAAACAAAATCCATTGATGTATTCGTGGCCAAACTAAAATCATCTGCTTTAATTACCGTTGTTTCACTAATTGTGTACTCTTGCAAAACTTTTTCTATTGTGTGATATCTATTGAAGATAGTCATAGTATATTTCCACAACCAATGACCTAATAAAATATGCCAAAACCGCACACTATGGTTACAATTATGAAAATTATTTAACTCTTTCGATACATCCTCAAGTAATTGACAAAAAACCTGTTGAGCATAATATAAATCACTATCTTTTTTTTCCTGGGTAATGCCATATGGATTAGCTACAACGGCATCCATTTTCTCCCAGACTTTTTTTCTATCATATATTCGGCACCACTCACCAAGAAATAAAGCCGGTTTATCAAAAACCCAAGTTCTCTCTTCTGCTGTTGTAATAAGATAACGTTTTATCATGATTAATAAATCAACCTTTATTTACATTTACCAGACACTTAAACCACCATCAACAATAATGTTTTGTCCTGTTATATAACTAGATGCATCTGAGGCCAAAAAAACTAAAGAACTAACCATCTCATGAGCCAGAGCTACCCTTAACCATACCTTTCCCAACTATTTTCGCAACATTAAACATTCCATCTAAATTAACTGCCATAACCTCACGCCATGTTTCTAGAGAATAATCTTCCACACAATTAAAAAATTTTGCAGTATCATGGCCTTTTGTTGCCGCATTATTATGTAAAATATCAATACTTCCCAAGCTGTCTTCAACTTTTAAAACCATATTTTCAACTGATGATTCATCAGTTACATCACAAGCAACTCCAATACTTTTAACACCAAATTCAGCGATCAAATTAGATGCCATATCCTCAGCGGAGGACAAATCTAAATCGACTACAGCTACACTCGCACCAAAATCAGCAAGACCCGCACAAAAATATCTTCCTAAAATACCACAACCACCCGTCACAATTGCGACTTTGCCAGTAAGATCAAAAAGTGCTCTATATTTACCTTGCTTCAATTTAAGCCCCCAAATATTTACGAACTAGTAGCTATATCTGCGCCGAATCATCATAATAATATTTATATTTTCCTGCGTAATAACTATATTTCCCATAATGTTTAGATAATGAATTTGTATAACTATGGAAGTTATAAATTGAACCTTGTATTTCTATACCAGCACCCATCACGCGTTTAATAGCCAAACTAATTTCCTCGGGCTGATGAGCTCCTGCGCCTATTACTAGATAATTAGTTGCCGTTTTAGCACTAACAACCACTGCATCAGTAACCAAAAGTACCGGGGCTGTATCAATAATAACCACATCGTATTGGGGAGATATTAAGTCTAGTAACTGATTAAATTGATTATTTGTCAAAAGCTCTGATGGGTCTTCTGGGTATACCCCTCTAGGTAAAATATACAAATTATCAAATCTTGATTTAACTAATGCGCCTTCAAGAGATGTTGAGCCCTTAAGCACTTCAGCAAGACCTGGTGCTGAAGGGATGGTTAAGTACTTATGCAATGTACCGCGACGCATATCAGCATCAATCAACAAAACTTTTTTACCAGCACTAGCTAACAAAAAAGCGAGATTTACCGATACAAAGCTTTTCCCAACCCCAGGTGCAATTCCAAGAATTGAAACTAGATTATTCTTAGCGCAAGCTAAAGATATTTGTAAACTGGTCCGCAAACTACGTAATGCCTCAATTGAATGACTTTTAGGATTTATATCAGCAAGTAATGGCAGCTCTTTAGATTTGTTCATCCCAACCATGAATTCAGATTGCTCAGCGCAATAAGGCACAATTGCAAGATTAGCAAGATTAAAATGTTTTTCACTCCAATGTGGGTCACTCACTTTTGATGCAGATATTTTTCTAATATAAACTAAAGCTACGCTAATAAGAAAACCAAAAATAGCTCCTTCTAAATATATTTTTAATGAATGCCTGGGTAACGGCACATCCGGAACTTTAGCGTATGACAAAATACGCACACTACTAACTGTACCTGCTTTTATGACCTTAAGCTCTTGGATTTTATTGAGGATTATCAAATACAGAGATTTTTTAACATTTACATCTCTTAATAGATTTACCATAATTTGGTCAGCACTAGGCAATATTTTCAAACTATGTTCTAATGCATCCCTGTGCGTTATCAGAGATTGTATCTGTTGATTTAATGCTATGTATGCCGGATGAGCTTTTGTATACTCATTCATCATATTATTGCGCTGAAGCTTCAATTCATCTATTTTGCTATCCAGGCCAAGCAATTGCCGCAACAAGAAGTCTGTTTGAGTTTTCATATCTATCTTACCACTATTAGAGCGATACATATTTAGCTTTTTCTCTGCTTTTTGTAGGGCATTTTTAGTAATTGGTAGTTGTTGTTGCATAAACTTTAATGTCTGCGATGCTTCCACTGCTTTTTTTTGCGCATCTTTTTCATGAGTAATATCGCCAACAGCATTTAATATTTTTGCTATTAGTTTTGGACTTTCACCAATCAACTCTACAGATAATATACCAGTCAATGACCGAAGTTTATCACCAAGTTCCGATATTTTAAGTCCGGAAGCTAGCGAAACAACCATTGCTTCTGCAGGCCTTTTTACTAAATAAAAAGTAGAGCCGATGCTCGCATTAAGCTTATTGACGCGTAACTTAATTGAGCGCGTGTCATTGGCTAATACCTCTCCAACTCGACCTGAAAGTATTATACTTTTTTCAGAATCATATAAAGTAAAATGCTTAGCGCCATCAATGACAATTGTAAATTCTTTGTTTAAATCCTGCTTTTTAACCTCAAATGTATTAACGTTAATATACGATCTATCCTGAAAAAATAGTCTTTTCCAAAAAGATTGTTTTATTAATCCAAAATTAATATTTAAACCAAGCTTCTCAATAACCGGTTCTAGTATGTACCTAGATTTGATTAGAGCCATCTGAGTTGCAATAATGTCGCCTTTGCCGCCGCCAAGAACCAACTGCATGCCTGAGCCTGCACCGTATCTAGAATCACCTGTTTCAATCTGTAATAATATATCTGAAGCGTAGGTTGGTGTTAATCGCTTAACATAAAACACTGAAATAGAAATAGCGATAAACATCACCCCCATGATTAACCATTTATTACCCCAAACTAAATGAAATAAATCTATAAAATTTACTTCAGACTCATCTGATTTCATCTCATGCTTATTATGTAATAGACTCATAGATATCCTAAAAAATTATACCGCAGGATCGATAATACTCTTTGTAAACCAAACTGTTTGAACAATAGGTAACAATTGACTTAAAGCGCGATTCATATTTGCAACTGGTGCAGAAGATACATAAAGAATATCTTGAGGCTGCAAACTAAAACGCTCTGCTAATAACAGTTTATCAGGCGTGCGCGCATCCAACCAAAAAATTTGCGGAGAAATATAATTGCCTCTAATAACATAAATAGCGCCAGGATCAGCTGCTCCCATATCTAGCCAACCAGAAATAGCCAAAGCATCAGCGATAGTCATGGGTTGGTCATTTATTGCAATAAAGCCTTTGTTTTTTACCTCTCCAAGAACATAAATTTTTTGTCCTCTAAATTCACTAACTCTTACCTGAACTTGGGGATTAGGTATATATTTTTTAAGTTTTGCAGTAATTAAACTCCTAATCTCATCAACAGTTTTTTGTGCAACATTTATATCGCCAATTAATGGAAAAAAAATATTTCCTGTAGAATTAACTAAATACCCTGGTTGTGAGTGACTAGATGAAGCCGCATTTGCTACATTAAGCATTTGTACATCCATTTGAAACTCAGGATGTTGCCATACTGAAATATTTAATATATCAGATGGGGCAACTAAATAATAATACGTATTTACTTTTTGATCTGCGATGAGCGATGGGGTTATTGGTATTAATGTAGGGTGAACCTTAACTTTCTCTTGAACAACATATTTTCGCATTGGGACAGTATTTAAATTCTGCATACCAGGCATCATTGAACAACTACAAATTAAAGCGCTTGAGCTAATCAAAATCCTTCTAAACATATAAACCTACAACATCCAATATTAATTAAATCCTATATTTTTTACTGTATCATACTCATTTATAAACTTAAACTATAATCACGGCGATTTATTACATTTTCTAAACTTCCCCTATCAATTAAAACCCTATGATCAAATCGATATAACATATCACAAACTGCAACAATGGATAATCGATGCGTAATAATCAGCAAGGATTTCTTGTTTTTAAACGATTGGTCTACAGACATAACTTCATGTTCTGTCGCAATATCTAAAACACTTATTGCCAAATCATCTTCTAAAAAATATTAAACTCAAGTATAGTAATTTTAAAAATAAATGCTCGGGCACCTTTTATGAAAATAGTAATATATGTTGAAAATTATATTGCAGGTGGGGTTGATACTGTGCTGGCTAATAAAATAAATGCTTGGCCATTAACAGATGAAATAATATTAATCTGTAATAAATCGCACGACGGTCTTGAGAAAATTTTACGCAAGAGAATTACAAGACCATACAGGCTAGTACTATCAAACATACTAAGTCATACAGAAATTATTAATAAATACTCCAAATTTCTTCAAAGCGCTTTGTTAAAACCATTTTTTTATTATGCGAAATATTTACTAGGTGTATATAATTGTATACGCGTTTATTTAAAACTAAACAATCAATCTATTGATGCAATCTTCATCCATAATGGCGGTTATCCTGCCGCTGATAGTTGCAGATTTATAGTACTTAGCGCAAAATTTGCATCCATTAAAAACGTGTATATGGTAGTTCATAATTTTGCAACACCTTATCAACTATTTAATTGGCCATTTGAGTATGTACTAGATAAAATAACGGAAAAATATTGCAAAATGATATGCGTATCTCAAAAATGCCACGACTATTTAGTGAATTTACGCAACATGAAAAATGAAAAATTTATTATCTATAATGGGGTTAATCCTCTAGAAAAAAAAGCACCAAACAATATTGATCCAAACTTGGCCTCTCTTAAAGAAAAATATTTGTTCATAGCTATTATTGCTTGGTTCGATGAAACAAAAGGCCATCAAGACCTATTTCAGGCACTGTCAATAATTAAAAATGAGTTATCTTTTCAGAATGTAAAGCTCCTGGTTTTTGGAAAAGGTGCAACTATAGAATCGGAAGCCAGAATTTCCGAATTAATCAGACATTATCAAATTGAAGATAATGTATTGTTAATGGGATTCAAACCAAACATCATGGAGTATATGCATTATATAGATGTTTTGGTTGCCCCATCTAGACAGTATGAAGGATTTTCTATGACAGCATTAGAAGCAATATTTTGCAATATTCCTACTGTAATTTCTAGTGTTTGTGGAATTAGTGAAATTTTAGTTGATAAAAAATCAACATTTATAATACAACCATATAACCCTCAAGAATTAGCATTAGCACTTCATAACCTACTAACAAATAAATTGTTACGTGAAACAATTAGCAACGAAGCAAAAAAACAAATATGTCATTTATTTGATGCAAAAAAAATGGTATTAGAATATAGTAAACTACTAAATTTTGATAATAAGTCCACTGCTATGATAGCAAATTAATAAATGGTAATACAAAAGGAGTTTGTGTATTGAAAATAACAAAAGCAGTTTTTCCTGTTGCTGGATTAGGCTCACGATTTTTACCAGCAACTAAAGCTAATCCTAAAGAAATGCTACCTATTATTGACAAACCTTTAATTCAATATGGAGTTGAAGAGGCAATTCGTGCTGGAATCTCACATATAATTTTCATTACAAGCTCAAACAAACGTGCTATAGAAGATCATTTTGATAGAAATATAGAACTAGAGAGATTGCTTCAAGAACAAGATAAAATGGGACTCTTAGAATTAGTGAAAAATGTTTCCCCGCAAAACGTGCAATTCACATATGTAAGACAACCACAACCACTAGGGCTTGGTGACGCTATAACACGTGCTCAACACGTGGTTGGTGACGAACCTTTTGCTGTTTTGTTGGCAGATGATCTGATTGATGACACAAAAACACCTTGCCTGTCATCTATGATGGAACACTTTGAGAAAAATGGGCGTTCTATTATAGCCGTACAATCAGTTCCATGGTCAGATATATCACGCTATGGCATAGTGCAAATTAACGATACATTTGAAAGTTTTGCACCAATTCAATTAATGGTGGAAAAACCAAAACCAAACACAATTCCATCAAATCTTGCAGCTATTGGAAGATATGTTTTCACATCAGACATTTTTTCTTGTTTAAAAAAAATTAAACAAGATAACAATGGCGAATTTCAGCTTACTGATGCTATACGCAATCTTTTAACTCAGGAGCCTGTATTTGCATATAAATTTAGTGGGGATCGCTATGACTGCGGAGAAAAATTTAGTTATTTGTGCTCGATGGTCAAAATGGCTAAAAAACACCCGGAGATAGGCCAAGCATTTAGTGATTTCTTAAATAATAAAGAGTATTTATAATATGATTGACGGTGTAAAGTTGACCCCACTGAAACAGATTGAAGATGAGCGCGGCAAAGTCATGCATATGCTACGTGAGGATTCGCCTGTATTTCAAAGATTTGGTGAAATATATTTTTCATGTACATATCCAGGCGCAATTAAAGCCTGGCATTTACACACAAAAATGACATTAAATTGTGCTGTAGTTCATGGAGAATTAAAATTGGTTTTATATGATAATAGAGCTGAAAGTCCTACATGTGGAGTGGTTCAGGAAGTTTTTTTATCCCCAACGAACTATTATTTAATTACAGTACCACCTTTTATCTGGAATGGATTTACAAATCTGGGCATAGAAACAGCAATAATGGCAAACTGCGCCACAATCACACATAATCCTATTGAAAAACAAAGGAAAGACTTTAATGATCCATCTATTCCATATACTTGGTAACTTTAGTGGATATAATAAGACAATAAAATATAGAAAATGTTTTTAATTTTTCAAATAGCCTAAGGTAGAGTTATTATGAGTGTTTGGAATAAATATTATAATGGTCTAAAAATTCGTGCTGACTATCGTGTACACGATAAAATAATTGATTTACTTCAACAATTAAAGCTTCATCAAGGATGCTTACTTGATATAGCATGTGGTGAAGGAGCTCTTACTCAGAGAATCATAGATGAATTTCCAAAGTTTCATGTAGATGTTAATGATTATGATGCCGAGCAAATAAAGTGCGTAGGACATCAAAATAGTTTCTCAGCTGATTTAAATGAATCTGTTTTTTCT
>CAZADN010000057.1:0-11116 GCA_964483895.1 uncultured Legionellaceae bacterium | reverse complement strand
CTTTGGTTATCATTCGGTTTTGATAAAAAACGTTATACAACTTATTTAGTGTATATGGGTGAAGCGGTTTCTGGATTAAATGATGAATCTTTAGTAAAGTTTAACGGGGTTAAGGTTGGATATATTAGTGGCATTGAGATTAATAAAAAAGATCCACAGCAAGTTAAATTATATTTAAACATAGAAGATGGCACGCCAATTACTGTAAGTACGCAAGCATCACTTATCTCTCAAGGTATTACAGGGAATAATTTCTTGGGATTATCTGCAACAACTTCGACTACAGAACTTTTAAAAGCTTTGCCTGGTGAAAAATATCCAGTAATCACATATAAATCTTCTTTTTATAAACAATTAGAAACTACTATTGAAGAAGTGAGTAAGGGTATGAAAGCACTAATCAGTGAAAAAAACACCAAAAATTTATCTTCAACTATAGATAATTTAACAAAGCTTAGTGATGTTTTTGTTAAAAACAGTAAAGATATAGATAAAGTTTTACATGATTTCCCATTATTGATGAGTGAATTAAGAGAGAGTGTTGCAAAATTTACGGATATGTCTATAGACGTATCTAATGCAAGCGATAATTTTAGCACGACAATGTTGTCTGGTCGTAATGTGATTGATAAAATCAATCAACAAGCCATACCACCTACTGTAACTTTATTAAGACGATTAGATGTTGTAGCGGCTAATCTTGAAGAGTTGAGTGTTGAACTACGCAAAAATCCGTCTGTGCTTGTGCGTGGAGCCGCGCCACGTAAACTTGGTCCTGGGGAATAAATATGCGATATTTATTAGTTCTTTTAAGTATATTATTAACTGCTTGTGCGCCAATCACGCCAGAAGCAAATAATAAATATAAATTAATAGCATTCAGTCATGAAAAAATAACTGCAAAAAAGACCGATATCACAATTTTAGTATCGCACTCTCAAGCAATTTCAGGTTATCAAACTGAACAAATGTTATATAGTGATAAACCTTATCAAATTAGTTCTTTTGTAAAAAATAGTTGGATAAGCCCTCCTGCTGGGATGTTGACTCCATTAATTGCACAAAGTTTAGAACAGAGCAATTTCTTTTTTGCAGTGGCTTCAGGCCCAGACGCAGATAAAACTGATTATCGTTTAGATACGCAAATTATCGAGTTACAACAAAATTTCTTAACTAAACCTAGTCAAATCGAGTTTATTGTCCAAGCCTCTTTATCTCATATAGAGGATAATCGTCTGGTATCATCTCATACTTTTGTAATTCGTACTCCATGCGCAAGTAATAATCCATATGGTGGCGTAGTTGCAGCAAATCAGACGATTCAAACTTTTACAAAAGAATTAACTAAGTATGTTATATATCATATAAAGTTAGATAATAAATTATTGTAGTGCTCGACATTTAATTTTTGAGTAATAAAACGCTCTTTTTTGCCTACGTGCCGTGCTTTATGCACGGTATCCAGGAGATTTTGAATCAAGCTCCAAACTAGATTCCGCGCATAAAGCGCGGAACGTAGCCATTTAGATTTTATATTGTGCGTTTAGATGGGAAACCGTGAATTTTCTCACGAAATAGCTTTGCGAAAATTAAAAAATGAGTTATAACTTAAAAGATTTAATGAGGGTCTGTAAGCGTTCTTTATTCAAGGAGAGAAAAATGAATGTCAAAACTTTTTCGCAGAGGTTTAATCGCGAATTATATGCAATGGAATTGCCAGATGATTTGGCTGAAAAAACTAAAGCTATTTCTAAAGTGTTTCTTGTAACAAGACATATGGCTAATGCCATGATTTTTGGTAATATTGTTCCTCCACCAGATCAATTAGAGCGCATAGCAGAAATTTTGGATGTTTGTCCAAGATGGCTAAGTGGTGAAACAGATAAACGCAAATCCTTTTCTGAACGTGAGTTAGCAGAATAATTTAAATTCTGTATGTCATCCCTTGGTCTATTGGATTTGATTTATCTGGGGCAACTTGTTCGAATATCGAAATTAAAGAGCAAATAGGACTGGTTCGACCTTGAAATTGACTTTGCATCTTAGGCTTCGATTTTTTTAATTTTTCAGGCGAGCAAGTTGGAAGCATGCGGTTGCTTGCTGATTTTTGTGGAGTGTCTACCAGCCCTTCAGTAGCCAAGCTTTTTTTTTGTGGTGTATCAGAATGTGTTATGAAATCATCTGCGCGAGTTTCTTGTTTTATAAATTTTATATGCTTAAAAAATAGGTTCTCTAGCGAATAGCATTTTTGGATTTCCCGTGCATTTTTTTCCGACTGTTTATTATCTAATTTTTTATATATATCTTGTGCGCGTATGAGGTCTGCTATGCCATTTTCTATATAGGAGATAGCTGTTTCACCAAATCTATTTAGCCAATAAATATTTGCTAATTCTATGCAGGTTATTGCGCGGTCATGAAAGCATTTTGCGAAGCTTTCTGAGCATTGCTCAAGTACAGTGTGTGGCATGGTGCGTCTAGAGTACTCGTCGTATTCACCTTCTAAACGTTTTCTTTTTTTAATTTGTTGAGTTATTGAATTACTCAAATGTAGTTGCTCTGTGCGATATTCCATCTATATTCCTCATCATCATTTTCTTCAGTGTGACTTGTTATATGACAAGCTGCCTCGGCTTTTTCATGTACATTAAAGAGCACTTTAATTGGTTCTATCAGTTTAAACCCAAAATATACAGCGGTAAAAATAGCCAAAGTTGTGCCAATTTCAGTTGTTACTAAACCAGGTAGTAGCCAAAAAACCATAATTAAAATGCTTAGCAGAGCTAGCTCAGTTTTATGGTTTAAAATAGCTCGAATAACTGGTATAAAAAAATATTGACATGGCATTATCAGTAAAGCATTTGCTATACTGCTTAAAATATTGCTTGCAACTAGTGTCTTAAAATATTCCTTAAAAATATAATCCTCTATTTTATTCCCTTCAGAGGTATACACTGACCATTTAGGCAGAACTTCCCCGAAATTATAATGTTTTTTATGCATTTGTACAGATACTTCTGGTTTATTTTTTTGTGTTTCCCATTTGGATTGGTAATTAGTAATTATTGAATGTGGCAAACTAAATGCATCTGAGATTGATTCTTTAGCAATGTATTGCGCACTTTCTGTGAAAGCTGTTTCTAAAGCTAAGCGTGAAGCGTGGCCAATTGCGTGTACTATGGCTTTAGTTTTTGTATGCTTTGTACTTTCATTAAGCCAATGATCTATTTGTGGTTGGCAATATTTATAAAATCTTGAAACTGATTGAAACCATAAATATAAATTGGCTAAAAAACCCTGTTGAGCAGGATATTCTGGGCTTACAAAAACCAAATGCGGCTGGGGATTGAATTCAACAACCTTATCTTCTGTCATAGGAGTAAATCCATAAGCAAAAAGTCGATTATTATCGGTAAGTACTAACCTGCCTATTCCATAGGTAGGGGTTAATTCTATTGGTGCTACTTTATAGGTAATTAATTCCCATTGTTGAATTTTAGTATTATAAGTTGGGATTAAATATTTTTGCCCGGTTTTAATACCCGCTAGTGGTAAAGTACAAATGTGTCGATTTACTTTTTTTTCCTGCTCGATGAAAGGTTCCTTGCTTTGGTTTAATTCATTGCATAAATTAACTAATTTATCACGAAAGCACCAGCGCATCGCTTCAAGAAAAGTTTCATTACGTTTACAAAATAAAGCGCTAAATATTTCAATATTTAGTAATTCATACCAAATATTATTATCATTCTCAATGAGCAGCGTAACTAATTTTTGAGCTTTATTTTCTACTTCCCAGTTGCCGGTATGCAGTCCTTGGTTGAAAATTCTAAGTGGCATCATGCTTCTCGATATTAATTTTGCCCTAGGATACTTTTAAGTCCAGCAAGATGCAAGTTTGCTATTTTTTTAGACAATTCCGGGTTGGCTGATTTAAGGCCGTACCATTCAAGGTTATCTTTGGGAAGTTCATCAAGAAATCTACTTGGGGTAGTAACTTGTAAAGCTGAGCCTTGTTTGCGTCTTTGGCTAAGAGTTAATGTAAGAGCTTTTTGTGCGCGAGTAATGCCAACGTAGGCTAAGCGCCTTTCCTCTTCTACGTCATCATTTTCAATACTAACATGATGGGGCAATATATTTTCTTCAACGCCGGTTAGATAAACAAATGGAAACTCTAAGCCTTTGGCAGCATGTAAAGTCATGAGGTTAATTGCGTCATTGTTTTGGTTTTCGGAGTTATCTAAAATATCAAATAAAATTAATTTATTTACACCGTCACTAACAGTCATACCTGGTTTGTTAGTGATAATTTTATTTAACCATTCGAGCAAATCCCAGACGTTATCCATACAACGCCTAACTTTTTCTGGGGTCGGATGTTGAGTGTATAAATATTCTTCATACTCAATGTCATTTAGTAAGTCTTTTAAAACTTCGAGAATATTTTCAGAGGTATTTAATCTCTCGGCAAGATTTATAAGCCAAACTTTAAAATCTTTAAGTGCTTTAAGACTCTTGTCATTCAGTTGCTCACTTATGCCGATATTGTCACAACAAAGAAATAAGCTTTGTTGTCGTTGTTTAGCAAAATTTGCAAGCTCAGTTAACGTTTTATTGCCTATGCCGCGTTTTGGGGTATTAATAACGCGCAAAAACGCAGCATCGTCATCATAATTACTTAGTAGTTTTAAGTAAGCCAAAATATCTTTTACTTCTGTTTTAGTAAACCAAGATTGCCCACCGCTAATTTGGTAAGCGATGTTGTAGTTACGCAGAGTTTTTTCAAAAGTGCGAGCAAGATGATTACTTCGGTAGAGGATTGCATATTGATTATAAGACGTTCTATTATAAAGCTTATGACTTATAATATCTGAGATAACTTGTTCGGCTTCAGCCTCTTCATTAGCACAAGTAAAGACCCTAATAGCATCTCCTTGCCCCAGATCACTCCAAAGTTTTTTTGAAACCGCATGCTGATTATTGGCAATTAAATGGTTTGCTGCGTGTAAAATTTTAGCAGTAGAGCGATAATTTTGTTCAAGTTTAATCACCTTAAGATTTGGAAAATCTTTTTGTAAATTAATAATATTTTCAGGACGTGCGCCACGCCAAGAATAGATTGCTTGACAATCATCGCCAACTGCTGTTAGGCGACAGCGAACACCAAGGAGTAATTTTACTAATTCATATTGACAACTATTTGAATCTTGATATTCATCAATTAGTAAATGTCTTATTTTATTTTGCCATTCTTCTAAAATATCGCGATTTTGTTTAAGAATTTTAACTGGTTGTAAAATTAGGTCATCAAAGTCAACAGCATTATAGGATTGCAAGGTTTCTTGGTAATGGGAATAAATACTTTTGACATCAAGACCACTCGTCGCATTTTCATGTGCATCGCTGATATCATCTGGAGTTAATAAGTTGTTTTTCCAAAGTGAGATGGTGCGTAAAACTTGTTTAACTATGTCTTTATCCTGGGAGATTGATGGTTTTAAAAATGCACGAATAATTTGTAGACTATCTTCATTATCAAAAATTGAAAATCCTGAGCGCAGGTTTAATTTGCTAAGATTTTTTTTAATAATATTTAAGCCTAAAGTATGAAATGTGGAAATTTTTAAACCGCGCGTTAGGTTTGCTGGTAACTCTTTTTGAATACGAGTTTGCATTTCAGTTGCAGCTTTATTGGTAAAGGTGACGGCACAGATATTTTGTGCTTTATATTCACACTCTTTAAGCAAATAAGTGATTTTATTAGTAATAACTTTTGTTTTACCACTGCCAGCTCCAGCTATTACTAATAGCGGTCCGTCAATATATTTAACCGCTTGAACTTGTTCGCGATTAAGCGCATTATTTTTGTGTGACACTCTCTTCTGTCCTACCATATAAATCTTCGAAGCGAATGATATCATCTTCGCCTAGATATTCGCCACTTTGCACTTCAATCATGACTAATTCTAAGATGCCAGGATTCTCAAGGCGATGTTTATGGCCAGCAGGGATATAAGTAGATTCATTTATATTTACAAAAAAAGTTTTAGTGTCATTAGTTACTTTAGCCATCCCACTTACAACTATCCAATGCTCACTTCGATGATGATGCATTTGTAAGCTTAAACTTCCACCAGGTTTTACAACTATTCGTTTAATTTTAAAATTTTTACTTTCTTCAAGAATAGTATAACTTCCCCATGGTCTAAAAACCGTACGGTGTAATTTGTGGGCTTCATGATTTGAGTGTTTAAGTTTTGAGTAGATGTGTTTGACATCTTGAGCACGTTCTTTATTTGCAACAAGTAAGGCGTCTGGGGTATCAATAATTAATAAGTTATCAACTCCGACCGCGCCAATTAAGCGATCTTTACTTTGGATATAACAGTTAGTAACATCATGTAAACAAGTTTCAGCATCTATTCTATTGCCATTTGTATCTGGATTAATTAAATTTCCCAACACTTGCCATGAACCAACGTCAGACCAGCCTATGTCACATGGTACAACTGCAACTTCTTGAGATTTTTCCATTACTGCGTAGTCAATGGAATTATCTGGCGTATTAGCAAATGTGTCAGGTTCAAGGATAAGTTTTTGTGTTGAGTTTTCTCTTATAGTGGTTGAGACTTGTATGCATTCATTAATAGCATTTAAAATATCAGGGTTATAGAGATTGATTTCATGTAAAATATCTTTAGCCCTAAATAAAAACATTCCAGAATTCCATAAAAAATTCTGATTTTCTATGTATTTTTTAGCTTCGCTAAGATTAGGCTTTTCAATAAAGCGCACCACGGCGTTTTTATCTGCCTCAATATAACCATAGCCAGTGTTAGGCTCCGTTGGTTTAATTCCGAAAGTTACGAGTTTCCCAGTAGTTGCAATTTTTGCGGCAGTAAGTACTGCTTCTTCGAAAGCTTTTTGATTTGCGATTAAATGATCAGCCGCAAGAATTAGCAATTGTGCCTCATCACCATATGTTTTTTGTACTTGTAAAGCTGCCGTTGTAATGGCTGCTGCTGTATTTTTCCCAAATGGTTCAAGGATAAAAGAAGTTTTTAGTTTATTTATATTAACTTTATTAAATTCTTCGGTTATTTTGAAGAAAAACTCGCTATTGGTAACCGTTAAAATCTCTGTAACTTCCGGTAAATGGGCACCTCGTAAAAAGGCTTTTTGTAAAAGGCTTAAGCCATCTTCAAGGCGGATAAATGGTTTTGGATGTAATTCACGTGACACAGGCCATAATCTTGACCCGGCGCCACCGCAGAGAATTGTTGGTATTAATTGCATATCTTGTTTAAATTCCTTTAGCTTCTTGAAAAAGTGCCCAGTATTCTTTAGCCATTTTACTTGAATCACAAAAAGTTTGCACGCGTTCATTAGCTATGGCAATTAGCTCTTTACAAAAACTTGTATCATTAACTAATTTTACGATTGCATCGGCAATTTCTTGAGGCTTTCGCGGGTCAAAATATATTGCGCCATTTCCTGCAACCTCTGGTATTGAGGTAATATTGCTACAAGCGACAGGGATTTGCGCAGCCATTGCTTCTAATATTGGTAACCCAAAACCTTCATATAATGATGGGAAAATAACGCCAGCGCAATTGTTTAATAATGCTCCTAAATCTGCATCATTTAAGTAGCCAGTGAAGATAACCTGGGATTTTAATCCCATTTTTTTAGTGGCATCAATTAACCATTGCTCTCTTTTTCCAGGAGCCCCAGTACACACTAACTTTATGTTTTTTGATAATTTATTTTTATGATAAGCAATATTTAGAGCAGTTAAAAGCATCTCGTGATTTTTATGTGGCCAAAAATTAGCCGGGTAAAGTATGTATTGTTTTTCTTGGATGCCTAGAGAAGCTAATAAAGATTTAATTGTTTGTTCTAAATTATGCGTACGTTTGGCCATGCGCAAGTGGATGGTTTTGATTTTATCTTCTGGAATTTTACCATGTTTTATTGCTGATTTTCTTGAATAATCAGAAATTGCGGTTAATTTGGTTGCAAGTCTACAAGCTTCGGTAAACGCGTGATCGCGGTTTAATATATCAGCTTTAGTAAAAAATAATGGGTGGGTTTTGTATTGTAAATCATAGATGACACATACGCTTGGTATATTAGGTGATGTATAAGTGGGTGCAGTAAATGGACAAAAGATAAGATCAGGTTTAGTTTTTGCAATTATATCATTTAAAGAACGGCGTCTAAGTTTTCCGTATAATCTATAACCAATTAAACTTAATCTATTTGGTATAAATGGTAATCTATTAAATATAAATCCAACCACCTTTGCGAGCAGAGATTTACGCCCACCTTCACCTTCTATCATTATTCTGGATACATTAGGTCTATCCATGCTAGCTAATTCATTATGTGCTTTAGCTTGAGTTAAAAGAATGAAATTTGTATTTGGATTGTCAGTTGCTAAATATCTGATAAGCTCAAGGACAAAAAGCTTTGCCCCGCCATTTTCTCCTCCAGGTAATACAGGAGTTAAATCAACTAAAATAGTTTTAAGAGAATTGCTCATAGGCATAATTTTAGATTATGAAAGTTGCAAATAATAACATCTTTACTAGTAAAAACATATAAAAATATCTACTATAGAGATTAGATACACATAAAGAGGGAAGATTATGATTCATGCAAATATTTTGGAATGTATAGGCAATACTCCTGTTGTGCGCTTAAATAAAGTTGGAGCTGATCTTGCTTGTAATATTTACGCAAAGTGTGAGTTTTTAAATCCCGGTGGTTCGGTAAAAGACAGAATTGGTTATTATATGGTTAAGCGAGCACTTGATTCTGGGAAAATTAAGCGTGGTGATACTTTAATTGAACCAACATCTGGCAATACTGGGATAGGTATTGCGTTAGCAGGTGCGGTATTAGGTTTTAAAGTCATTATCACCATGCCTGAAAAAATGAGCAAGGAAAAACAAGTTGTGCTTGAGCGTTTGGGGGCCAAAATATATCGTACTCCGACTGAAGCTGCGTTCGATTCTCCAGATAGCCATATATCCTTAGCGAAAAGATTGCAAAAAGAAATTTCTAATTCACATATTCTCGATCAATATGCAAATCCAGATAATCCTAATGTACATTATTACCATACTGCTGAAGAAATTATTACAGATTTTGGTCATGATCTACATATGGTTGTAATTAGTGTTGGTACTGGAGGAACTATAACTGGGATTGCAAAACGTTTAAAAGAACATAATCCACGGATTAAAGTTATTGGCGTAGATCCAGTTGGGTCGATTTTAGGTGGTGGTGATGAGGTTAAAACATATTTGGTTGAAGGTATAGGTTATGATTTCTTCCCAGACGTTTTGGATAATAGTTTAATCGATAAATATATTAAAACTAAAGATAAAGAGTCATTTTTAATGGCGAGAAGATTAATAGCTGAAGAAGGATTATTAATAGGTGGCTCAGCAGGCGCTGCAGTTTATGCGGCATTAGAAGCAGCACGAGAATTGCGCCAAGGTGAAAATTGCTTGGTAATTTTACCTGATTCGATTCGTAATTATATGAGTAAATTTGCTTCTGATGAGTGGATGGTTGAAAATGGTTTTCTGTAGGGAAAGTTGATTTTGTTGGTTGATATTGATAATGCAGCTTAAGTTTAATTATCTATCTGTTAACGGCTCACCAAACTTTATACTTTGAGTAGGCTTAAGCGTTTTACACCATTTAATTTTACTTTTATCGCTAAATAATAGCACAACCGTTGAACCCAACTTAAAATACCCCATTTCAGCTGCTTTTTGTAAAATTGTTTCTGGGGTATCTTGGTTTGTATAAGTGAATCTTTTAAGTTTTCTTGAGCGTTTTAAGTCTCCATGCCAACTTGTACCAATACTACCAACTATTACGGCTCCTACTAAAACTATAGCCATTGTGCCAATTGCTGTTTTAAATATAGCAACTACTCGCTTATTACGCGCAAATAAACGTGGAATCATATTAACTGTCGCTGGTTGCACAGAAAATAATTTACCAGGAACATAAGTCATTTCTTGAAGAGTGCCCGTAATTGGCATGTGAATTCGGTGATAATCGCGCGGTGATAAGTAGATAGTTGCGAAACAGCCATTTTCGAATTCTTTCGCAAGCTTTGCATCAGCCGCTAAAAGTTCTTTGGCGCTATAATATTTACCTTTGGCTTGAATTAATTGCCCTTTATTTATATCGCCAAATTCACTCATAAAACCATCAACAGGAGATACAAGAAGATTATTTGCAATAGGCCGACACTCTGGTTTTAAATGACGGGTAAAAAAGTCGTTAAAACATGTATATTCATCAATTGTTTCACGCCTCGCTTCTTGCATGTTTACTTTATACTTTTTGATAAAGTTACGAATTAGGCGGTTTTTAATTTTTTTAATCGTAAGATTTGCACAAAATCCAGCATATAAGCACAACCCATATTTCGGTGCAATATATTGCTGGATTGCTTTAAAGTAATTTTTATTCATGTTGTAAATATTTCATATTTTAAAACCGCGCCTTCATAGAAGGCGTCGTTTTATTGTGAGCGTTGGCAGATTTTATCAGCAAGATAGCCAATTGCGCCAGCATAATATATAGAATTATTATAACGTAAGATCATTTTATAATTAGGATATGCTAGAAATACTGGTCCACCATATGGTTGGACAATACTTGCTTGGAGATTAGGGAAAGGTAATTTTTTGCCATTAGCGGCCCTAACACCAAGCGCTTCCCATTCACTAACAGATTTAGTAATCGCTTTACCTTCAAGTTTCATATCGAAATTTTTAGGAAGTTTTACATATATAGCCCAAGGTTCACCAGCGTGCCAACCATTGATTTTCATATAGTTTGCAATTGATGCAAATACATCTGGTTTGGATTTCCATATATCTTTATGCCCATCTCCATCGTAATCAACGGCATATTTAACCCAACTTGAAGGTAAAAATTGTGGTTGACCAGAAGCGCCAGCCCATTCACCTTTAAAATCGCGTAAGGTTACATGTCCTTCATCTAAAATATGTAATGCTAAAAGTAATTCTTTATGAAAAAAGTCTTTTCTTTTTTTTGTTTTTGTTTTTTTCGTTTGTTCTCT
>CAZADN010000056.1:9612-11277 GCA_964483895.1 uncultured Legionellaceae bacterium | reverse complement strand
CCTCGTCTCGAAGCCTTGGTGCATAAGCTTCGAGACGGCGTAAACGCCTCCTCAGTCTGAGCGGATCGAGGTTAATTTTGAATAAAAAATCCTTAACTTAATGGCAGTGACCATCTCCCCTCCTGGGAGATGGATTTTTAATCTATATATGGGACATTTTGTTTTTGCTTAAGCCAATATTTGTGATGCGCTTTATCGTAAATATCCCATTCTTGTGATTCGTATTTTTCAGTATCTATTTCTAGTAATAACCAAGCTAAAAATGAGGCGACTACTTCGGGTTTTATAAGTTTATCGTCAGAATATAATTTTTGGAAAAAATGTTGTTTTTTCTCTGTCATATTAGAAGTTTCCCGGATTTCTTTTTGCATCGCTGTATCTATAATTCCCGGCATAACCGATGCGAATGCGATATTTTCTTCTTCTAACTGCAAACATTCTGTTAATCTAGATAATGCAGCTTTAGAAACGCAATAAGGCGCCCAACCAAAAACCGCGAAGTGCGCGGCTCCTGAGCCTATATTTAGTACTCGCCCACCTAATAAATTAGGTCTTAATAAATTCGTTAAAAATAATGGTGCGTCAAGATTAGTTGCCATTATATGATGCCATTCATCTAATGTAACATCTGAAATTTTCGCAATAGGTTGGATTATACCGGCATTATTAATTAATGCTGTTATCTTCTTACCTTGCAAATAATCTTTTATCGCCAAGCGCCCTGCTTGACTTGCGACGTCTGCAACGTAATACATAATATTTTTATGTAAGGATGCGACTTCTAAAAGATTAGCTTCATTGCGCCCAATAATTAAAACATCAATCCCACGCTTTGCAATCTCAACCGCTAAAGCTCGCCCAATTCCACTTCCACCACCAGTTATTATAAACATGTTATTATTAGAACCTTCCAACAATCAATCTGAGCCACATTTACGAATATTAACAGACATGCTAATCTAATGTTAATAAAAAGATTATAAAAAGGATTATCACTATGCAAATTAAACTTCTTAGCTCAATGATTTTGTTATGTCTAAGTACTATTGGTTATACAGATGATCCAACTACTCAAAAACCAATTCCTGCAAGTACACAAAGCATAGCTCAAGAAAATCCACCTACCACTCCAATTTCATCCAAAGAACCTGCAACATCTTCAATAATAAACTGCGAATATAAAATTCCCGCAACTCAAGAAATTCAAAATGATATAGTCATAACATGGTCAGAAAAAGCCGCTATTCAAAGCTTTACCTATAATAGTGAAAACATTGATGAAAAGTTACTAAACCTTAAAAACTGTTTTACCGACCAAGGATATACAAGTTACACTGATGCATTATCAAAATCTGGAAATGTTGAAGCTATCAAAAGCCAGCAACTTTCTGTCAGCAGTATTGTCGATGGCAAAACTAAAATTAATAAACTTGAAGACCATAAATGGCAAATAAAAGTACCACTACAAGTTGTCTACCAAAATAACAAAGAAAAATTAACTCAATTATTATTTATAGACATGCTAGTTGCACGTAAAGTGTCAGGAGATCTTGGTATTTCACAAATAATTGCAGCACCTCGTGACAAAATAATTGAAAAAAAGTCTGAAAAAGCCTAGGGTCTGTTGACATTTCGTGTCTCGACGTCCCGCGACTTGTTCGCGGG
>CAZADN010000056.1:0-9602 GCA_964483895.1 uncultured Legionellaceae bacterium | reverse complement strand
TATATCTGAATATATTCAATTGGTCTTTGTATCAATCAAGATCTTTGGATCCAGCGAACAAGTCGCGGGACGTAGGGCTTTTGTAGATGAATTGTCACCCACACTAATTTATTGTTCTTAGTTACAGCAATATGTTATAATGAACAACAAGTTTTGTTTATATGATTTATTATGCAATATAAGATTTCCGGGATTTTAAATAATTGTGCTTTAAATACAGCATTGCCAATAATCCTAGCAGATATAAAGGATTTAGCAGCAATTGAAAAAAGAGGTCTTTTACCAGATCCCAAGAATCTTGGTAAAAACGGTATTGAAGAAAAAACAGCAATAAGGAGTGATGAGCCTTACTACAACAAATATTTTTTATTAAAAGAAATTTTTTGTGAGATATATAATCTAGACAACGACACCTTTACCTGGAAAAATCTGGATGAATTTTTATCGGGCTTTCATTCATTTTTGGTATCACAAGTAATATTTTTGCCAGTGTTTAGAAAGTTTATTGGGGAGATAGCTCCGCTTCAAGGATATACAGATTTAGAACAACTAATAAATATTCAAGAAGTCCATAAACATGAATATGATAAAAACTGTGTTGGCAGATATCCTATGCTAGATGCAAGAGAAGCATATAATCTATTTCATTCACAATTTGGCATTAAAATCAACACATGCCACGAAGAATCTGGAATGCCTGGGTATGTGGAAAATCATATAATATGCGCATCAAGTCAATGTTTTTGTCCACATTGGGTCAAAACAATCACAAATGAAAGACGATGTATAAATGTATTTTTACGAAACGACCACTTTGAAATTACTGAACTTGATGCATATTCTGAAGCAGTTACCCAATATAATAAAGAATTAGATGAACTACAAAAGGATTATCCTCAATTAAAAAATATAATTGAATATTTATCTTCATCTGACTCTGCCGATAACACTAACAATTACCTAGGAGGATTAAAATTATATGTACATAAACAATTAATAAATGGCGTTTCAGAAAAAGAAAGTAAAAGCCCTATTATTGAGAGTCAAGAATTTAACAAACTTTACCCACCAGATACCCTCTTGGAGCATTATAAGAAACAAGGAGAAAAGTCTTATAGCACATTCTATAATGATAAACCGGCTGACTCAATTTGCTATACAATATTTTCAAGTGTATATTTTAAGATTTTTATGGCATGCATAATCATAACTGCCGCCTTGACTTTAACAGCACTTATATTAAGCCATACCAATTTACAAAGTGTAATACCAGCATTTTTGACCGACCTACCCCCTATTATTTATAAAACAATATTTGGCGCAAGTATTGGTGGTGGATCAGTTGCGACCATTGGTTTTGCTGGATCTTTTATGGCTAGTAATAAAGCTTGTGTGTTTAATGATGACTGTGATTTTGTTACTAATAATAATTTCAATTAAGATAAGAACCGTACTAATATCTACCCGTAATCCGCTGCGCTCCTTACGGGCTACATCTATCAAAAGTAGCCCGTAAGGAGCGCAGCGGATTACGGGAAAACACATCTACCAAAAGTAGCCCGTAAGAAGCGCAGCGGATTACGGGAAAACACATCTATCAAAAGTAGCCCGTAAGGAGCGCAGCGGATTACGGGAAAACAAATCTACCAAAAGTAGCCCGTAAGAAGCGCAGCGGATTACGGGAAAACAAATCTACCAAAGTAGGCCCACCTAAGCTACTCTACTTCCCGCATAAGTATCAGCCTCAGCACTCAACCATTCACTATCTCCATCTTCATCTTCATAAGATAAAATAAGAACGCGAGTACCTTTGTCAATAAAATTCTCATTAAGCCACTTAGCAGCACTAGGATACACTCGCACACAACCATGACTTGATGTTTGTCTTGGCACAAAATACGCTGCATGAATAGTGTAACCACGGTAAAAATACATACAATAAGGCATCTTAGCACCGCCTTCTGTATCCACTGGATATTCATGTGATATGCAATTCGCGCCACTTTTTGCATAAACCCTAAAACTTCCAGTTACTGTGCGACACGATTTATTATTGTGTTCACATATATCAGCACCACCAGATCCAGCACCAGTTAATACCCTATTGCCTTCATTATCATAAGCTGCCCAAGCAGACGCTTTCGGATCAAAAACAAAAAGCTTTTCATTTGTCTTTATTTTCTTAGGAAAATAAAACTTGCCCCGCATATCAAGCGAATAATGAATTGTATGATGCGTAATTCCATTATCATCTGTAATATAAGTCGATGGGTCATCCTGCACACAACCTGAAACCAAAATTCCCATAGCAATTAACATTAATATTTTTTTATACATAATAATCAGCAACCTTAAACAAGCCTACGATACTTAACCCGTGTTGGATTGTTAGCATTTTCCCCTAACCTTCTTTTCCTATCTTCTTCATAATCTGAATAGTTACCTTCTATGAAGACAACATTTGAATCACCTTCAAATGCTAGCAAATGCGTACAAACTCTATCTAAAAACCATCTATCATGTGAAATAACTACAGCAGAACCAGGGAAATTTAACACTGCATCCTCTAAAGCACGTAATGTTTCTATATCCAAATCATTACTTGGCTCATCGAGTAACAAAACATTTGCGCCACGTTTTAATAATTTAGCTAAATGCACACGATTACGCTCACCACCAGATAACTGTCCTATTTTCTTCTGTTGATCTGCACCTTTAAAGTTAAAACGCCCAACATACGCTCTTGATGGCATCTGAAAAGAACCAACTTCAAGAATATCATGTTTATCAGAAATCTCTTCCCAAACTGTTTTACTATTATCCAATTGATCACGCATCTGATCGACATACGCAAGATCAACAGTTTCACCTAAAGTTATGTTACCCGCATCAGGCTTTTCAACATTTGTTAACATTTTTAAGAAGGTAGATTTACCAGCACCATTTGGCCCTATGATACCTAATATTCCACCTTTTGGAAGTATAAAATTTAAATCGTTAAATAAAAGTTTATCTCCAAATGACTTTTTCAGATGAGAAACTTCTAAGACAACATCTCCAAGTCTTTGACCTGGTGGAATATAAATTTCATTTGTTTCATTACGCTTTTGGAATTCTTTAGAATTCATTTCTTCAAAACGTGCAAGTCGCGCTTTATTTTTTGCGTGACGACCTTTAGGCGATGTACGCACCCATTCAAGCTCAGACTTAATCGCACGCTTATGCGACTCTTCTTGTCTTTTTTCTTGCTCTAAACGCTCATTTTTCTGTTCAAGCCATGCACTGTAATTACCTTTATAAGGTATACCCATGCCTCTATCTAATTCTAAAATCCATTCTGCAGCATTATCTAAGAAATATCTATCGTGGGTAATTGCAACAACAGTTCCAGGAAATTCTTCAAGAAACTTTTCAAGCCAAGCAACACTTTCTGCATCTAAATGGTTAGTTGGCTCATCTAAAAGTAACATATCTGGGCTAGATAAAAGCAATCTACATAAGGCGATACGTCTTTTCTCACCCCCAGATAGAACCGCAATTTTACTATTCCAATCTGGAAGACGCAAAGCATCAGCTGCAATTTCTAAACGTCTATCTAAATCCCAACCACCATGCGTCTCAATGTATTGCTGTAATTCACCTTGCTCAACCAGTAAATTATTCATTTCTTCATCACTCATTGGCTCAGCAAATTTCATACTTATAGCATCAAATTCTTGAAGCTTTTGCTTAATTTCAAAAACACCCTCTTCAACAACTTCACGCACAGTTTTCGCATCATCAAGTTGCGGCTCTTGTGGCAAATAACCAATTTTAGTATTAGATAACGCGCGCGCCTCACCATCATACTGTTTATCAACTCCAGCCATAATTCTTAATAAAGTTGACTTACCAGAGCCATTTAAACCCAAAACTCCAATTTTTGCTCCAGGGAAAAAGCTAAGTGAGATATCTTTAAGAATAACGCGTTGATTCTCAACGATTTTACTCACGCGATTCATAGTAAATATGTATTGCACACTATACTCCAAATTTAAATTGCAAGAATAATAACAAATTATCTTAAGAAATTCATGATTTCTTGCTAAAATAACTGCGAACATGCTGAAATTGGCTACTATGCTCCTTATGTGTTTAACTATTTACCACAAAAGCAAGATTACAATAACTTATTAAGGTTTGTAAATGAATAAAGAAATAATTACTAATAACATGATTAAGCAACAATTACGTACTGGCAATGTTTTAAATGAAAAAATTTTAGACTTATATGTAAATATTCCACGACATGAGTTTGTACCTAAAAAATATCAAGACTTCGCTTATTCTGACATGCAAATCCCTTTAGCCAATCAACAAGTTATGTTAACGCCTCTTGAAGAAGCTACTATTTTACAAGAACTAAACTTATCTGGTAAGGAAACAGTTCTTGAAATTGGCACTGGAAGTGGTTTTTTTACCGCCTTACTTAGCAAACTTGCAAAAAATGTAATAAGTGTTGACTATTTCCCTGAATTTACAATTAGTGCTTCATCTAAACTCAATCAGTATGAATGTTCAAATGTAGAGCTTATTACAACTGATGGTGTTAATGGTCATGTAGAAAAGGCACCTTATGATGTTGTAGTTTATACTGGAGCGTTAAAAAGCTTAACTGAGTTACAAAAATTACAAGTACTACCTGGCGGTAAACT
Organism: uncultured Legionellaceae bacterium; assembly: GCA_964483895.1. Classification (GTDB taxonomy): domain Bacteria; phylum Pseudomonadota; class Gammaproteobacteria; order Legionellales; family Legionellaceae; genus 2-12-FULL-35-11. The sequence continues at coordinate 4,908 of CAZADN010000056.1, read as the reverse complement.
ATTTGCCTTTATTGGCGAAAGTCCTGTAATTCATGCCAAATTATTCAATATTGACCACAATGATAACTGGAATGAAAAATTACTTTATTCAACTGATATTCCTATGTTAATTAACAAATTAGCTAAAGAACCATTCATATTTTAGGATAATTCATGCTTAAAGTAAGCTTACGGCTAATACTTATTGTCTGCAATTTATTTTGGTTTGCAGAACCAGTACTTGCAACTGATCTAATGGATGTTTATCACCAAGCTTTGGAAAATGACCCTAAATTTAAATCTGAATACAGCAATTTCTTGGCTAAGTCAGAAAGTCTACCCCAAGCTTGGTCCTTACTATTACCTAAAATATCATTAGACGCTTTAATTAACCGTAATGCTCAATTTGTATCAACCACTAGTATTTTAATCAACCAAAAATACAATGGTAATGAATGGCGATTAGCAGCAAATCAAGATGTTTTTAACTATCAAGCTTGGAAACAAGTAGAACAAGCTGGTTCTGGAGTCAAGGCTGCTTTAGCAAATTTTAATGACTCAGCTCAAGATTTAATTTTAAGAACATCAACCGCATATTTTGAAATCTTATTAGCCCAAGATACGTTAACATTTGCTGAATCCAAAAAAGCAGCAAATCAACGCCAGTTAGATCAAGCTACGCAACGCTTTAATGTTGGAGTTGATACAATAACCTCCGTATATGAAGCACAAGCAGCGTATGATCAATCAACATCAGAAGTTATTGCCGCTAAAAATAACTTAATTAATAAAAACCAACAATTAAGTAAAATTACAAATAATCTTTACGATTATTTATCCCCAATCCGTAATAGTAAAATACCATTAATTAAACCGGAGCCTAATAACGTAGATAAATGGGTAGAAGTTGGACTTAGGCAGAATTATCTTCTAAATTCTGCAAAATATCAGTTACAAGCAGCGCGCGATAATATCAAAGCAAAATCAGCCGCAAATTGGCCGGTTTTCTCAATTAAAGGTTCAATAATTGATACTCATTTTGATAATGGTCCAGATGCTGTCACCAGTACAAGCAGCTTTGCGTCTAACATCTTAATTCCAAATGAAAGAAAAATATCAAACATCTCATTAAATATGAGCTTACCAATCTTTCAAGGTGGACTAGTTGCCTCACAAACAAGACAAGCAAAATATGAATTTCAAGTAAGCGGTCAACAACTCGAAAAAATCTATCGCGAGGTCATTGTTGGTAGTAACATCGCATTTAACACTATAATTGATGGCATAACTAAAGTAAAAGCCGACAGGCAAACTATCAATGCCCAAGAAAATTCTCTTAAAAGTGTTTCCGCGCAGTATGACGTAGGAATGCGCACCATGACCGACGTAGTCCTTGCGCAACGTAATCTTTTCAGTGCCCAAAAACAGCTAGCAACAGATCAGTATCATTTTATTAAAGCGATACTCAACTTAAAATATCAAGCTGGAACGTTAAGCGTTACAGACCTAGAAGAAATTAATGCATGGCTCGAAACTACACGTATAAATAATGTAGCACCTGGAAAAAACAACATGTACTCTCTTAAAAGTCAGCAACTACTTAAGAATTTACCTAATTCTTAAAAACATGATAAATAAAATCAAGTAGCAACTGTCTTGAAAAAAATTTTTATTTTTTTCAAGACAGTTGCTACTACTTTATAATTCTTAAAAATTAGACTTCCAAAAACTAAAAGCTTGCATAACATATGACTATTGCATTAAAATTTGCGCACAGATTATGATTAATAAATATATGACTTCTTCAGCAATAGAAAAAAAATTACTACATTATACCGGTAAAGCAATCAGCGACTATAACATGATCCAAAAAGGTGACAAGGTTATGGTATGTCTTTCTGGAGGCAAAGATTCCTTTACATTATTAACTATTTTAAATATCTTACGCAAAAGATCTAATAATAAATTTTCTATTTTTTCTTTCACTCTCGACCAATCACAACCAGGCTGGGAAGATAAACATTTAAAAGCATGGTTAGAATCTAACGGTATTGAACACATAGTATTGACTAAAGACACATACAGCATAGTCAAACAAATAGTCCCTGAAGGCAAAACATACTGTTCAATGTGCTCAAGGCTTAGACGCGGTATTATTTATAAATACGCAGAAGAAAATGGTTTTACCAAAATTGCCCTAGGCCATCATCGCGATGATTTAATTCAAACTTTGTTAATGTCTATTCTCTACAATGGCAACGTGCGTTCTATGCCACCCAAATTACTTAGTGACAACAAACAGAACATTATCATTCGCCCCCTGTGCTACGTACAAGAAAATGACATAATTGAATATGCAAAAGAGCAAAATTATCCGATAATACCTTGTAACTTATGTGGATCTCAGGAAAACTTAATGCGGAAAAAAGTTGCTAAACTTATACAAGGCTTGGCCGAAGATAACCCTAAAGTACCAAGTAATATTTTACATGCTATACAGTGTATTAAACCAAGCCAAATGATGGATCAGGATTTATGGGATTTTCGCAATTTAGAAAATAATTTAATAAAATCCATAGATAATGCAACAAACACTGAACCATTAGAAAATTTAATTGAAGAAATAGAATAAAATCCTAGCCTCCTAACTAAAAATCTGAGGTAAATATGACAAGTAAATGTACAGATTTATATAGAAAATTAGAAATTTACCAAAAAAGACATTTTAGATTCGACTTTATTGCTGCAGTTGTTGTATTTTTGGTCGCTATACCCCTATGTTTGGGTATAGCGCTTGCATCTGGCGCGCCACTTTTTTCTGGAATATTAAGCGGTATTATCGGCGGGATTGTTGTTGGAGGTTTAAGTCGCTCACAAGTAAGCATTAGCGGCCCGGCTGCTGGAATGGCTGTCATAGTATTTAGCTCCATTCAACAACTCGGATGCTTTGAGAACTTCCTCCTCGCTTTGCTATTAGCAGGAATATTCCAAATCATAGCTGGAAAACTACGCGCGGGATTTATTGCAGATTATGTACCATCAAATGTTATTCAAGGCTTTCTATCTGCAGTTGGAATACTACTTATCCTAAAGCAAATCCCATTTGCCTTAACTTTATCTCACTCTCTATCAAACTTTAAAACAGAACTAATCGAGCTTTCAACAAGCTTTGAAATGCAACCATTGCATGATATTAGCAAGCATATTAATCCTGGCGCAGTTATTTTATCTATTACTTCATTATTAATTCTAATTTATTTAGACTTAACTAAAAAATCTTGGCTCAAAGCTTTACCAGGTGCATTTATTGTCGTCATAGTAGGAATATTATTTAACGAATATTTCATTTTTTTAAATTCTGATTTTGCACAACTTGGCCCACATCTTGTTAGAATTCCCAAAACCCAAGGGATTTATGATTTTATATCACAATTAAAAAGCCCTTCGTTTGAACAGTTAACCGACATAAAAATTTATTTGGTAGCAATAGTTTTAGCAGCAGTATCTTCTATGGAAAATTTAATAAACATAAAAGCATCTGAGACTCTCGATAAAAAGCATCGTAATTCCGAAAAAGACCGGGAACTAATCGCCCAAGGAGCAGGAAATATATGCGCAGGATTATTAGGTGGAATTCCAATTTCCTCTGTAATTGTTAGGACTTCCGTAAATATAGAGTCAGGCTCAAGAACTAAAGTCGCAACAATTTTACATGGCGTCTTTCTACTCGCGACTGTATTTTTAATCCCAAATGTAATTAATAAAATCCCCTTATCAACTTTAGCAGCAATTTTGATATATGTCGGTTATAAATTAACTTCTCCAAATATCTATATTAAAATATATAAACAAGGTCGCGATAGATTTATACCTTTTATCATTACAGTAATTGCAATAATTTCCTTTAACATTTTAACTGGTATATTAATTGGTGTCATAGTTAGTCTATTTTTCATCTTAAAAACCAGTAGCCAAGCGCGCATAGATATTATTAAAGAAATCTACCCAAAGGGTGAAGCGAGCCGTGTAGTACTACCACAGCAAACTACTTTTTTAAATAAAGCCTCATTGGTAGCTGAACTTGAATCAATTCCAAGACATTCAAAATTAATTATCGATGCCAGATATTCTGATTATATTGATAAAGAAATAATAGAACTAATTAAAGAATTTAAAAATGACCACGCCCCAAATAAAAATATTTCTTTAAACTTAATTGGCTTTAAGAATAATTATCAAATCCATAATTATATAGATTTCATAAATGTTACAACTTATGACGTACAATCGACATTAACCCCGCACAAAGTCTTAAATATTTTAAGAGAAGGTAATCAAAGATTTCAAAAAGATACTAAAATCAACCGTAGTGTCCATGTTGAGGTTGCGCATACTTCAAAAACTCAATTTCCAATGGCAGTTGTACTTGGATGTATAGACTCTAGAGTCCCGGTTGAAACAATTTTTGACATGAGTTTCGGCGATCTATTTTGCGTACGAATTGCTGGAAACGTTGTGAATGATGACATTTTAGCAAGTATCGAATATGCTTGTCATGTAGTTGGCGCAAAGCTTGTTGTAGTCTTAGGCCATAGCAGATGCGGTGCAATTCAAGCAGCTTGTGACGATGTACAACAAGGTCATATTACCCAGCTCTTAGCAAAAATCAAACCTGCCATTAAGGCAGAAACTTATACCGCCGATGACAGAAGTTGCAAAAATCAGCATTTTGTTCATAAAGTCACGCAAATAAATGTCGCCAATACTTTGTATAAAATCTATAATCAGAGCCCAATAATTAATGAATTAATAGAATCCGAACAAATAAGCATGGTTGGTGCTGTTTATAATGTTGATAGCGGAGAAGTGGAGTTTAATGATTTTTCACCTTTTTTAGAACAACTAAACGAACCAAAATCAGATAAACTT
>CAZADN010000055.1:0-11355 GCA_964483895.1 uncultured Legionellaceae bacterium | reverse complement strand
CTCATAGATAAAAACGCACAAGGCACATGCACATAAATTATCCTAAAGGCATCACCTTGCTGATAATCAGCAGGAGTAAAAAATAACCCCCAAGTAATACCAATCAAAAATAAACTACCTGCAGTTAGAGATAAGAATTTAATAAAAAAATTAGTTTTAATATAAAACAACTTAGGCGATGCAAATTGATATACTAACTTCCACATAGATTAGGTCTTACTCATAAAATAGCGCTAATTCTAACATGAATTTACATAACCGTCATCCTGAGCTTTAACTAAGAAAAATCTTTTCAAGGTGTAAAACAATACAAAAAAATAAATTTTAAACACAAATGTAGCCTGTAAGGAGCAAAGCGGATTACAGGAAATCCTTTCTAAAGTACAGTTTAAACAATCAACCTAACAATCGATGCAACTGTCCAATCAAATAAAATGGAACAGATAAAAGTTGATATTGAACTTGTTCGCCAGAATGTATTTTAGACATCACCTGTGTAATACTTGGTGGCTCTGCGTTAATACGCACAGCTTGTGATAAGCCTTTTATATGCATCATCAAATGTAAAGATTTCATTGAACCTGTACTTCCTGATTTAACTTCTATAGGAATAACCCGCCCTTCATAAGATAGTACATAATCTATTTCTGCATTAGAACTTTTTTCTTCTCTCAACCAATAGTACAAATGCGGTTCTTTATATGATGGTTCTATAGATCTTAATAACTGACCAACTAATTGCTCAGAAATACCCCCTTGATTAACTAAGCTTAAAGCATCTAATTGTTTAATTTGATGTAATTTAATATCTAAAAATGCTGCAGTCAATCCAGTATCTAGTAAAATTACTTTAAAATAATTTTGTTTAATTTCAGCACCCAACGGTACCCCGTTGGCATGAGTCGCACATACTTTATGCCCAATCCTTGCCATGCATAATAGCTGTAATGCTTTTTTAATAATCTCAGAAGGCACATTTTTATTAACCTTACTATAGACAAATTTTTCACCTAATAATTTAGGAATAGCAACCATTGTTTCGTCTAAATAGTTAGTTGGAATATTTTTAGAGTACTTTGCAAAATCTTCTCGATAAGTTGTTAATAATTCTTGATGAATTCGGGTAATATTTTCTAAAGATCGCTGGGTCTGCCAGCTTATAACCGCTTCCGGCATACCACCAATCAAGATATATTCTTTAACTAATCCCATTAACTGCTCATGCATTGCACTCGGTATCACTTGACTCCATTGCCAATTTTGTAAATACTCATACAATTTAATCTTGCCTAATGCTTGCACAAACTCCTCAAAAGAAAAAGGTTCAACATATTGATAACTAATTCGCCCAACAGGCATGCTAAATTCATAATTAGCCAGAGCAAAATCTAATAATGACCCAGCAGCAACAACTGGTAACTCGGGCATGTCTTCATAAAACCATCGTAATTTACTTAATAACTCTGGTGCCACTTGAATTTCATCTAAAAATAACAAACTATTTTTTGGATCAATAGTTTTATTAAACTCTGACTCAAGATTAAGTAAAATCTCCTTAGGGTCGTTACTTACAAATAAATCACGCCAAGCTATTTTCTTCTCAAAATTTAACTCAATCAACTGTCTACCGGATATTTCAGCTAATTGTCGCACCATCCAGGTTTTACCAACCTGTCTAGCACCACGAATTACGATAGGTTTTCTACTTGATGAGGTTAGCCAATTTTTTAAATCAACCAATGATTTGCGCATTATTTTATATTTTTTAATAAGTTAAAATAAATTATAGTATATAAAAACACCCGTGGTCAAGAAAAGACAAGGGTGTTTTAATTAAAAATTCATAAAACACAAGGATGTTTTAACATAAAACTGCGATCCAATCACTATTTTTTTCAAGGAACCAAGTGAATTATCAATAATCATTGACATCCACATCAGCATTTTTTAGAGTTAATAACTCTTATAGTAATAAAATCAAGGATGAAAATGGCCAGATATTTGGTAACTGGTGGGTGTGGATTTATTGGGTCACAATTGACTAAATATCTAATTAACCATGGACATAACGTTACTATTGTTGACGATCTTTCCAACGGGAAAATTATTCATCCTGATGCTATTTTTATTAAACAAGATATAACTGATTACGGCGCTATTGAAGGTCTATTTAATAATATTGATGGCTGCTTTCATTTAGCAGCTATTCCAACGGTTGTTGTTGATATTCAAAGTTTATCAAGATTACATGAGATAAATCTACTAGGGAGTTTAAACGTTTTTAAAGCTGCAATAATTGCCGGAAATGTGCCGGTTGTTTATGCATCAACTTCTGCAGTTTATGGTAATTCCACACAATTCCCGCTTAGCGAAAAACAGTTTATTCAGCCAATTAGCGCTTATGGTTGTGATAAATTGGCATCAGAATTAAACGCTTATTTTTTAGCAAATGAATATAATCTCCCAGTAACAGGCTTGAGATTTTTTAATGTCTTTGGCCCTTATCAACAAAAAACGTCCCTTTACACAGGCGTAATTACTAATTTTATTATCAATTTATTAGAAGATAAACCATTAGTTATATACGGTGATGGTAACCAAACTCGAGATTTTGTATTTATTGACGATATAATTGCGAATGTAGTTTATGCAATGATCAATCTCAAACAAGGCTCTAAAGTTTGCAATATTTGCACAGGACAAAGAACCAGTGTAAATAGACTCGCAACAATACTTGCAGAAATCCTCAATAAAAAATGTATTATAGACTACCAACCAGCCAGAACTTACGATGCGCGTGATTCTTTGGGTTGCCAAAAGCAAATGCATGCTTATGGATTTAAAATCCAACATACCATTGAAGATGGTCTAGCAAAAACGGTTGAGTATTTTAAGAGTTTATAATGAAATATCAACAAATCGGAATACTTTTAAAACTTTTATTTTATATTTGTACGCTATTATCCACACCAACTCTAGCTGAAGTTGCGTTTTTTTATGGTAAAAATGTTCCTCTTTTAAAGGTTTGTACTTATGAAATGGTTGTGGTTTCACCAGATGCTGATTTTGAGCCGAATGACTGCAATCCTTTCAGTCAAGCAATTGCTTATGTAAGTGTTGGCGAGATCCCCAAAAATGCTCCTTATGAAGCAGATATACCGCCAAGATGGGTATTAGGCGAAAACGCTACTTGGAATCATAATAAAGTTATCGATCAAACCCAACTAGCATGGCAAAATTTTTTCCTTGATAAACTTATTGAGCCTATTTGGGCTAAAGGTTATCGCGGATTTTTTCTAGATACCCTTGATTCATACTTTTTAGTTTCTCCTAATAACAATGCCGAGCAAAAACAAGTAAATGCTATTGCAGAACTCATTAAAAAAATCAAAATAAGGCATCCAGAGGCCAAAATTATTTTAAATCGTGGTTTTCAAATCCTTCCAAGCGTATATAAAAATGTGGATGGTGTTGTAATTGAGTCTTTACATAACGCCTGGAATCAAGCCAAAAATCGGTACGAACTAACTTCTGCAACCGATAAAAAAATGCTATCTAACGAAATTGCAAAAATACGGCAAATGAATTTACCAATTATTATTATTGACTATTTACCACCAGCAGAAAAAAATAAAGCCGAAGCTCTTTCCAAAAACCTTAAAAAAGAAGGATTTATCCCTTGGATTACCAATAATAACATAGATGAAGTATATATTGACAAAACCACAAAAGTATCTCGAAATATCTTAGTATTTTATACAAATAAAAAAAAACAAGACATTTTTTACATCCCAGCCATGAAATACCTCGGCAGTGTTATAGAATATATGGGTTACATTCCCAAGTATGTAGATATCACAGGGCTTAAGACCTTACCTAAAAATACGGCAAAATATGCTGGTATTATTTTATGGTTAGATACGCAAAATGATAAATTTACTCATGTATTAGACTGGGTAAAAAATCAAATAAATAACAAAATCCCAGTTGTGTTTTTTGGCGGGTTTGGTGTCCCTCCTGAGGCTAAATATCTTAATAAATTAAATCTACAAGTAATTCCCAGTAAAGAATCAGAAAAATCTTTAATCTTTAATAAACTAAATCCTAAGTTTATAGGTTTTGAAATTAATCCTACAAAGATGCCATATTATTTCTTCCCATTAAAATCTCCAAATAGTGAAATTTTATTACAAGTCACTAATAAACATCGGCAAATCGAAGATGCTATTGCCATTACCCCTTGGGGCGGATACGCTTTGTATCCTTATGTTATCCAGTTATTACCAGATTATCATGCAAAATGGATTTTAAATCCTTTTGAATTTTTAAAAGTAGCCATGCGCTTAAAAGATATGCCTGTGCCTGATATTAGTACCGAAAATGGTAGAAGACTTTTTTTTATTCATATCGATGGTGATGGTTTTTTAAATCCCGCAAAATGGAAAAATGGGCTTTTCGCAGCAGAGGAATTAAGGAACAAAATATTAAAAAAATACCCATTCCCAACAAGTTTTTCCATTATTACTGGAGAAATAGTTACATCTCCTCCAAAGTTAACTACAAAAATGGAAAAAATTGCGCGAAGTATATTTAAATTACCTTGGATTGAAATTGCCTCGCACTCCTATTCTCATCCTTATAATTGGCAACCACAAAAAGTTCAATATGAAGAATTAAAGCATGAAGGAACATATGGATTAAAAATTCCTAATTATAAAATAAATCCTTATAAAGAAATATTAGGTTCAATTAACTATATTAATAAACATCTTGCGCCAGCCAACAAAAAAGCGCGCCTTTTCTTCTGGACAGGTATTGGAAATCCATCACCAAAGACATTAGACATAATTAAACAGAATAATTTGTTAGCTATTAATGGCTTGGGCAATATTATTACAGATGATGAAAAAGCATCTATGGCTAATATGCGCCCTATTGGGTTAAAAGTAGGTAATAATTATCAAATACTTTCATCTTTTCCCATGGATTTTCAATATATTAATCAATTTGCAGGTCCAATGTATGGGTTTGATAAACTTATCCAAACAGCCCATGCAACCGAAAAACCATTGCGCTTAAGACCAATTGATTTTTACTATCATATTTATTCTGCAAGTTATCCTGCAACCTTAAAATCACTTAAAAAACTATATAAATGGATAAAAACCCAACCTGTAATGCATATTTATACTTCAGAATACATCCAAAAAGCCTTAGATTATTATCAAATAAAAATCACTAGATGGCAGGATGGATGGCTTATTTTATCAAATGGACATTTACGTGAACTGCGCTCTAAAAAAGAACTTGGTTATCCAAATTTATTAGAAAGCAAAAATGTTATTGGATATAAAAAACATCAAAATGATTTTTATATCCATTTAGGACCCCAACGATTATCTTTCTTAAAATATCAAAATGTCAAACCAAAAGAGCCATATCTTATTGATGCTAATGGTTGGGTGGTTACATATTCAAGGCCCAATTCCAAAGAATTTAATATAAAATTACAAAGCCACTTGCCGCTTGAATTTACCTTAGGTAATATCAACAAATGCCATGTGACTTCTAATAAGCCATTGCAATTAAAACAGGTTCAAATGCAACATAAAAGTTATTCATCACGCGAGAAATGCATTGAAATTCATATTAATTGCCAAAAATGAACAAAACCCAACTTTTATAAGCCTTTGGAAAGTCATAATTGGTATATTGATGGTTTTAAGTATTTTATACCTTTTGCTACCCAAAAATATTTTAACAACTATATTATCTAAACACGATCCATCCGACGCATACGTTAGTTATTTACGCGCTTTTCATAAAGAAATACCTAAAGACTTGGAACTTAATCTCGCATTAATAGAACACGAAACTATTGCAGGACACCTCACTAGAGCAGAACGAGAGCTTAATGCCTTAAAAATTAAATACAAACATCCATCGTCTATTCTTAAAACACAACTATATTGGTTAGATTACCTAAAAGTTCGTTATAAAGCACAGAAAGTCAAACATAATACTTCAAAGCGCATCTTATATTTACAAAAACTACGCTTAATGGCAAAAACTCTAAGTAATCTTCCTTTGCAAACCGAACAACTCAAAACTTTAGCCAATGATAGTATTGGTCTAGGACAACCTGAGCGCGGATTGCAAATTTATAAATTATTATTTCAACAACATCGCTTAAAAACCGCAGATGAATTTGCAAAAGGCGCAAATATTGCACTCCAAAATAACTCGCTCCAGACTGCTTTTGAGTTTTATGAAGCAGCTTACAACAATGCTAAAACACTTAAACAAAAACGTAAATTTGCAAGAAAAATGCTTGAAGCATTATGGGCAGATAATAAATTACAGAAAGCCCTAAGGATTGCCTTAAATTTACCCAAAAATATTACGCAAACTCGCACAATGTCACTTTTTATATCTCAATTATCCCTAGCGGCAAATAATGTTAAGTTAGCTGAAAAATACTTACTGCTTACATTAGGTTTATCTACTCCTGATAATAAAGATTTTGAATGGTACCAACAACTAAAAACCATTAATTTCGACAACAAAACTTTTCTAACTTTATATCGTATCTTTTTATATCAAGCCAAAATTGCAGAAGCCGCAGCAGTTGCAAAAATTGCAGTTGAAAATCGACCTAACTCGATAACCTGGCGAATAAAACTTGCTAAAACATCAATCTGGAATGGTGAATATATTCAAGGCTTAAACGCATGGTTATTTATCGTTAATCACACCAAAAATCCTAAACTTATAAAAGAAGCCATCGATGTTGCTGGAAAATTAAGTTATGACAGCGTGGTGGTTGAATTATTAGAAACTTATTTAAAATACTACCCAGATGAAAAAAGCACGCTGCTATCTCTCGCTTTTTATAAAAACCGTATAGGATATCCTAATGAAGCACTATCTATTTTGCAAAATCTTAATAAAACCCACCCATCACGTGAGGTTGATGAGCTAATGGCTTCTATTTATCAAGACTTAACCCAATGGAATGAGGCAGAAAAAATGTGGCGCCATATGGATAATACCTATGGCTTAAGCATAAAAAGCCTAATGGCTCAAGCCTCTATCTATTATAATCGTGGCGAATTACAAAGGGCTATTGACATACTTGAAAAAGCAATCCCACTTGCCCAAAAAAGTGATAAAGAATATTGGGATACTCTCGGCGACCTTGCATGGTCTACCAATAATAGAAAAGATGCGATTTTAAGTTTTTCTCAAGATTTAAATAATAGCTCAAACGTAATCAATCTTACTGAAATTTTAAAAATTCAAGATAAAAAACTTGCGTTAAAATATAGTTTATATGGATGGTATAAATTTCATAAATTTATCTTTTTAAATAATGCGTTATTTTTTCTAGCTGAAACAAATCAAATTTTATCCCCCTCATCCGCCCTTTGGGAACCTTCTCCAGCTAGGGGAGAAGGAAATACTACCTCAAACCTAAAGCAATTATTATTTAGTCTAAAGCCCAAAGACCGTAAACGCATAGAAACCAAACAAATTTACTGGCAATCATTAGTTCGCCTCTATAATGCATATAATATGCCAATAGCCTCGCTGATTGCTTTACAAAGAGGAATCGCGGTAAATCCAGACTTCTATCAACTCAAAGGGGATTTATCATGGACAATAATGCGTGGTGGTGATTTATCTAAAGTTAAGAAAATCATGCTTATCTGGTATGAGCAAAAGCTTTTACATACACCTATTATTTGGCAAACATTCGCTGAAGGTTATGGCATGTTTAATAGATTTGACTATGGAATTAGCATTTATCAAGCTAATTTAAGCAAAGAGCCTGATAATTACCCTGCTATTATTGACTATGCCAACATGCTAGAAAAAGATTTAAGATATAAAGATGCTTACGCTGTTAAAAAAAATTTATGGAAAAAAATCCACAAAAGATATTATAAAAATCCTGAACTAGATATACTAACTATCCAAAGCCTTAGTCAATTAGCTCCAACCTTTACATCAATTGCGGACGTAATATCCTACATGAACCGCATGCTTTTAGAATATCCAAACGACCAAAGTGTCACTATTCTTGTAAATTGGCTTATGAGTAATAATTTTTATAATATAGTAACAATATTTGCCAATAACTATTTAACTAAACCATTAATCAATAGAATCGCAATATTTCTGGCCTTACAAAACCACGACCTTCAAACTTTACAAAATATTACAACCAATCAACAAACATTATGGCCTCGCGCAGACAGCATTAACGCAGCTATGAGCCTGCAAAATACTGCTCTTGCTGAAAATTTAGCTTTTGAAGAATTAACAGAAAGGCCTAAAGCTTCTGAAGTTTATGAAGGATTTACTCAAATAGCTCTTGCTGACTCTAATTTTATTCGCGCGACAACCGAGGATCAATTATTTATCAATGTCTTTGGCCCAAGATTTAATCTTGAATCAAAATACAGATTAACTAACGAACTAAGCTTTGAACCTTACATTAAAACTTGGAGTCTACATTCTAGTGATAAATCTACGATAACTAATGTCCCAAGTGTAGATTTAGAAACAGGAGCCTTTTTAAATCAAAAAATTTGGCGTGGAAATATCAAATATCATGCAGGATATAGACAAGTTGTTGGTAGCTTTCCAACCGCTGATATAGAACTTAACTACAAACTTGCCGCAAGATGGAGTCTTAATCTTAACACTGGGATTAATCAACTTGTCAGCCAAACTTCATATTTATTAGTTGGCGGAATGCAAGATAAAATAGATGCAAATGTTATATATAGCTATGCCAAATATGATAGCCTACACTTTGACATCCAAGGTCAAAATTATTATTCACAAAATAGACATTATCTAGCCAATGGTTATTTTGCCCAAGCGCTATATAAACATAAATTTTGGCTAAGTTATCCTGACTTTACAATTAATTTATTCGCAAATATCTGGGATTTTAATCATAACGGTACTTATGGAGGTGATATTACATCTCTATTCCCAAGCTTATCACAACAGCAACAAGCAGATCCTAATCTTGTCGCGCTAACCAGACAAGCAAATTTCAATCTAATTCTGCCGCCAACCTACAAGCAAATGGGCTTTATTTTTGATTTTGGAAATGCCATAATCGATTATTCACATGCTTGGCGACCATATTGCTGGTTAACTTACTATTATAATACTTTTGTGGGCTTTGCTTATACTGCGCGCCTTGGAATAAATGGCAGTATTTTCGGACGTGATGCTTTAACACTTTATGCAGAAAGAGGAATAGCACCAGCTGCAAAAAATTCAGTAACTCAAAAAGCTGGTTTACGTTATTCATTATTCTATTAAAACAGGGAGTTTAGTATGTTTAAAACTAATTCTATTTTTTTAATTTTTTGTGGTTTATTTTTAATAAGTTGCACAAAATGTGTGATTAACTCAACTGCCCCTATGCCAATAGCTTCCCAATCTAAAATCGCGGTTTTACCCTTTACAAATAACACCGAAACCCCTATGGCTGGCCGACGCGCGATGTCTATTACGGCAGTAACATTAAAAACGCGTGGGTTTTACAATGTTGAAACCTATCCAAATAACGAGCCACAAAATATGTTATTGCCGGGAATTGAAAATAACCCTGAAACTCATGCAAAACAATTACGTTGGGCAAGGAGTATTGGCGCACGTTATGTAATGACTGGAAATGTTAATGAATGGACATATAAAGTAGGTTTAGACGGAGAGCCAGTAGCAGGAGTATCTGTCCAGCTTATCGATCTTAATACCAATCATACAGTTTGGTCAGCTGTTGGTAGTAAAAGTGGCGGCAGTAGAGTTGCTCTTACAACAACCGCACAAGAGCTTATAACCTCAATGCTTAAACGTTTATATCCAAAAACTCATTAAATATGCTAAAACAAAAATTAGGATATTGGCTTGAGTCTATTATTATCACAGCAATTTTTATTGGTATAGGATTTTTACGTGACGATCCTTTATCTATAAATAGCCCATTCCCATGGATCTGGTTTGCGCCTTTATTAATCGCGCAAAGGCACGGTCTTTGGCAAGCACTTTTAAGCTTAAGTTTAATACTAATATTTGCATCCCACGCAAGTTTTAGTGAGTTAAATGATATCTCATTACAACTTTTCATTTTAGGAGGATTTTTAATGACCATTATATCCTCAATTTTTCATGAAAGTTTGGCTAAAAAAACCAAGAAAAACCAAGAAATTACTAATTACTTATCCCAACGCATTCAATCCATAGCTTATGCCTATGAATGCACAAGTATTGCTTATCAAACAATTGCTCAGAGCTATATTTTAAAACCAGTTACAATTAGAAGCTCTTTAATAGAATTACGCGAATTAATTGCCAAAAACGCAACCACACACAAAGAATATATTTTTGAGCGGTTATTAAACATATTTGCGCAACAATGCTTCATAGAAAAGGCTGGAATTTTTTACTTGGAAAACCAAAAAATATCTTCACCACCTTTAGTTTGTATCGGCAATATGAAACCTTTAAATACAAAAAATTCACTTATCGAAACTTGCCTAGAACAACACGTACTAACTTATGTCCATCCCAAAAACCTCAATGATAAAGAAAGCCACGATATACTAATTGTCGCCCCTTTTATAAATTCAGAAAAAAATATTTATGCCTTATTAATTGTTGAATCTATGCCATTTTTGAAATTCACTTATACCAACATCGAAATTCTTAATTTATTTTTACAATATTTTTTGGATGGTCACGCACCAAAAGACGCGCGCAAATTTTTAAACAAATATCCAGAATGTCCAGTAGAATTTGCAAACGAGCTGTACCGTTTAATCCACCTATATCGTCATGCGAAACAAGACAGCGCCCTAATAATATTAACATTTACCGAAAACCCACGCCAAAAAGATTATCTATTCAGGCTAACTCAAGAAAAACGCGGCTTAGATTGCATATGGGAAATGAAAATAAAGCAAAGTATAATTATACTAACCATTATGCCATTAACAAATCATGTAGGTATTGCTGGGTATAAAACACGTATAAATAACTTATTGAAAAATGAATTTGATACTCTTCTAAATCAAACACATATACAATTTAATGCAATTCAAATATCATCTATTAAAGATCCTATAAAAACAATTGAAGAAATAATATCTAAATGCTAACACGCAACGTTATAATTTTCTTTGCCCTACCATTAGCTAGTTTCATAGAATACGAAACCATACAACTATTCACACAACATTCTTTAATATTAGCAAGTCTTACCCATATCTTAGCTAGTATATTATTTACTTTAGCTTCTGACAGTTATTTATCTTATATTTTTCGAAATAA
>CAZADN010000054.1:0-11450 GCA_964483895.1 uncultured Legionellaceae bacterium | reverse complement strand
ATGAAGATGGTTTTGAGAGGTTAATAGCGGTCGGATTTGTTGAATATATCAATAATAAAGGACAAATTCAAGCCGTGATAGACCGACCAGAAACAGCGTATCAAAATATTTTAGACAAACTAACCTCAACCAGACGCAAGCGTGCCAAAGAAAAATTTGCAAACGCAACAAACGCATTACAAAGAGCCACACATAATGCACCGATGGGCGTAGGAACTGCGGCTAATATTGCCTTAACTGCTGCAAATACCGCCAGCGAAGTTTATTATGAAGACGCCGAGCAAAGAATCCTAGAAAAATCAGCTCAAGAAAGCTTAAATGCCGCTAAATTTCAAATTTATACGCCACAAAGTGATAACTATACAATAATTGCAAGAACGGTCGCGCGAGAATTAAGCTTTACCCTCCAGCCATTACTATTAGTACTAGCAGCAGGAGAAAATGGCATTGTTAAACTTGCTAAGTTTATGCGCGAAAGTAGAAAAAAATATGCAATTGAAACACTTCCTGAGTTTCACTCTACAAATTCAGTATCAGAAATTGTAAATGCCCTAGTAAATGCCTCAATACCACCCATTGCTGATAATTCTGCCTATCGTAACTTTTTTAAAGTTGATGTATTAAATTTGAAAATGCAATTTGGAGAACATACGACCCTTGATTTCGACCCAGAAGTGCGCAATTTATTAAAACTTGCAGGCATTGATGCCGAAATATTTTTTGGTGGATTGCATTCTAAAGGATATACAATTATTGGTGCATTAAATCATGCTGTATTCCTTGGTCAAAACTATCAACTTTATGCTGGAATTGAAACATCACATCGCATAAGCGAACTCGCAACTGGTACATTAAAATATCCCTTACGCTTACTGGCACCAGGCAAAAATATTGGTACAACAGGAGTAAGCTTTGCGCCAAGAGCAACTGGAATTAAACTTGAAGAAGCACATATAGAGCTTTTGATTAAATTATTTCCAAATTTTTCAGACCCAAATGCAATCAAAGTTTCTGCTGAAGAACTTGCAAGAGATGAAGTAATTTTACCAGACTACTCTACCAGACAATATCGCAGTGAGAGAAATTCTGTTCCGTGGAATCCCAAAAGGACTGAAGACAAAAGAAAAAGACAAAGTGCGGTGATTGCTGCAATTGCAGCGCCTATTCCAACAGAAGCAATTGTCTCTATACCAGATTATGCCAAACTAAAGTCCATGCGCGATGCTGGCGATATATTTGACGTAGAATACGCGAAAAATGATGTAATAAATGGCGCCGCTAAAGTTTGTGAAGTAGAAATAGCTTCATTTGGGGCACTCGACAATCTTAATAAAAAAAGACTACTTTTAACTTCAGCAAAATATAGTAGGTACCTTGCAATTTCAACTAACTATTATATTTATTGCATAATTAAATGTGAAACTGCTTTACCAACAGACTTACAATTTGCAACAGAAATGTTAGACAATGCAAGAACCACCTTGAATCTTGCCCGCAATTACCCATTAATTGAAACCCAACGCTTAATTAAAGCTAAAAACACGGCCTCAACCGCAATATCTCTAGCTAATGATGGGGCGTTATTACAACTTAATTTTTATAAAAATTTACAAATTTTCTTAGAAAAATTTCAAGATACCATTGTAAATAATGATTTTTTACAAGTTATTCCACGCTTAGTAGCCTGGAAGAAAAAAATACTTACCAACAAACTTAAATCTATGCGCTTAGATATTAATAATATTTCTGATTTTATTAGCATACTTACCGATAATGGTTTCACAAACACATCTTTAGAAATCCCAACTGAAGATGTAGTTATAGAAAACTTCAAAACTATAGCAGATACTGTAGTTACAGAGATTTACACGGCTACAAATCAAAATAGCATTAAAGAAATATTACAAAAAATTGAACTATGTATTCTCGAGATACAGATAATTCAGTACGAAATAAACAGTATATTAGAAAATCAAGAACTACGACCAGAAAATTTCCGTACGATTAAAGCTTCAATAAATGAAGCTTTATTGGGAGCACAAACAGCCTTAAACAACGCCAATAATATCGCAACACCAAAACAATGGTTTCAAAGAAACCAAGCAGTAATATCCCAATTACTTGTGGAACTAACATTTGCGAAGGAACAACGCGATTATTGCGAGACTGTATTGGCAGGCTTTAACTTGGATATAAGCTCTAATAATCAAGATGATGTAGACACAACAAAATTTCTAACTCGTATCCAAACTTATAATAAATATGGCAGATTATTATTTTTAGCTAATAAAATAGAAGGCAACCCTTATCTTGTTGCAACAGTAAATGCCATAAAAAAAACCATCCCAGCCCTATATCGCGCAATTGAACAAAACATACAAATGGATCTAATTAATCACCAAGAATCTATCAAAAATTATTTCCAAGCTAATGTTTACTCATCAATCGAAAGTCTTTTTACTGCAATTACTCAATTAAAGGCAACTAAAGAACAAATGGAAATGTCATTTGCTCATGATGGGGAATTTTTAAATCGTACTAAGCAACAAGCACAAGCATCTGTTACCGAATTACAAAACCTAATTCAAGAACTATCAACTGCTGATGAAGGTATTTTAACCATAATTGATACATTAGAAAATAGAATATTTGATTTTAATCAAACCTTAGACTCTCTAAATAAAACTCAAATAACTGCTTTAAGAAATTTATTAACAAGCAATGAAATGTCTGATACGCAAGCAACCCAAACAACATTAGAGGTTTTTACACTGATAAAACAAATTATTCAAAGTTTACAATCTACTAATGACCAAGAAGATTTTTGCGGATCTTTAACTTCCGGAGTTATCAAATTATTAGATGATTTACTCCAATCAAATATCTCACCAAGCAACTCTGAATCACAACTTTCCACAAAACAAATCTTGACCATAAGACAATCTTCTCATTGCTTTGATAACCCCTCAGAAGTACTAGCTCTATTCAACACCTGGGACATATGGATAATAATAAAATTTTTACACATAGCTCTTCAACAAATACTAACAAACCCAACTGGATTGAATCACAAACTAAAAATCGCACAAGAATGTGTTAATACTATTCAAAACGAAATAAATAAAGAACCTTTTGAACTAACTAAAGCTCATACTATGGCTATTGGTAAAATCAAACAAACCTACCAATATGTAGCTAATGCGCGGCAAACAAAATCGCAATTAACTGAAAATAATTCCGAGCATAAAATTTCATCCAATATATTAATTGCAGGTAATCTAGCGTGGGCAGTACGTCCTACTTTTAATGAATATAAGTATCTTGATGAAAAACTAGAAAGTTTACGTAAACAACGTTTCGAAAAACAAATAAAACATAAAGAAAAAACTACTATAATTAATCCTCTACTGATTCGTTACATTAAAGTTGGTATTGAATATTTAAAAAAACAACAAGACTATTTAAATAAATTAAATACAAGAATTAAAAATGATATAGATAAAATATATTGTTTACAATCGCCAACAGATAAACATAAATCCGATCAAAATTTACAAAATTTAGAACAAAGATTTGCCAAATTAGCTGTAATTGTCGAAGCCAAGTTAGGATTAATTATGCAAAAAATTCAACCACTTGAAAAATGCAAAAATGACTTCACAAAACATATATTAGCTGCATATTTCGGATATTTAAAATTAGAGGTAGATATTTTAGAATCAGAAACGCAAATTATTCCTGAAGTAGAAAAACAAATTCAAGAACCACTCAAAAAACCCTACTCTCAAATCAAAGAAAATCCACAGCAAAGACGACTTGCATCATCCCAACCAGATGATGCCACCTTAAAAGCTGCAAAAAAATACTCTATTACGGATTTAGAAGAACATTATAATGACTTAAATTCATTACTAAGAAAGAACATAACTCTCAACTATCAAAGAAATCCAGCTATAAATGACAGCACTTCTGACCAAAGTGAAGACAGATCTTTTACAGCGTCCAAAGACAAAAAAAACTCTAGCTTAAGACTTTCTAGAACCCTCAGTAACGGCGCCAATAGCAGTTATATCGATTTCAACATATTTAGCCCGAAAAATAATATAGAAAAACTTGAAACAAAACCTCTAATCGAAGACCATATATCAGCAAAAACAGGTACAGAATCTTCGATTATAAGTAATCTATGATCTTAAACTAGACAATTGACATTCCTCTTGACAAACATGGAGTGTCATGTTTAGCATCTACATTGGAAGCCAACATGCTATTTGCTAATAAAGGAGATTTGCGCTCAGAAGTATTTTTAACTTCTAGAACGTCCCCGCTTAACAACTCCTGCAAACGCTTATTTAACTGTTTAATACTACCTAGCAATGCCTTCTCTGTTTCTGTTGGCAATGTATCCAATCTAACAGCTTTAATATCTCGCAAATTTCGACACCATCCAGAATAATCTAAACCCATACCAATCAAAAACTCATCTGGGGAAATAGTGAAGCAACTATATAACCAACGTGGTTGTTCACGGAAAATAGGATGCTCATTATATTTTGCACCTAGCTCCGGCGCTTTATCTACTAGCACAGCCAAATCAACATTTTTCGCACCCGCATTAAGAATATATTCTTTTACTCCAGCAAAGGTTTTACCAGTATCCCATACCTCGTCTAAAACAATAACACTTCTTTCACCAAGTGAAATTTTTGGATGCGAGGATATCTTTAACTTACCTGATTCAGTAAAATCATAACTGCTTACTTGCATAGTCGTATAATGAAACAAAAATCCACGCGCAATTAAAGCCTCTTGTAACAAGCTTGCAAATATAAATCCACCATCCATTAAAGATATTAATACCGGTGTATCATTAGAAGCCCTGCAATCCTGCACTATTCTATCGGCAATTATATTTGTATGTTCAAGAATATTTTCATATGAAAGCATATCTCCAAAAGAATCTTCAACATCAACAGCGCCATTGATTATTCTTAGCTCAATATTATTGCTTAATTTATGTAAATCTTGCAATCTTTCACGTATTGAAGTTATTTCTGCATTCTTATCTTCCATAAAAAACCCTTATTGATCATAGTAAATGCATATTTTTATATAGAATTACTAAAGTTACAAGGGATTTCTGCAGAAGAATTTGAATATGTGCTAATCTCAGAAACAATAACTACATCTTCTTCTGCTACATGTTCTTCTAACTTGATAGTTGTATTTCCAATTCCCAAATCTTGCAATATACCAACATAAGAGTCTTCAACCACTTCTTGCGTACCTAAAGCATCCATATCCAAAAACACTTTATCCGCCGCATCGCTCAAATTAGTATTCACTCCAGCAACGCGTGCCGCTCGGACAAGTAGCTGCCGAATTGGTTGTAAAGCTGGAGTTTTATGTAAAGCAATATACTTACAAATATATTCATCAATCACTTCAAACCATTTACTAAATGGTGTCGCTTGATAATCTACAGGATTACGTAAATACTTAGCTGTCTCAACCAATGGATAAAAAATTAAGCCTGCGATTGGCAAAATCACTAAAAATGCTAACGCTCGTAAGACGCCACTTAAATATAAATTAAAATCGGCAACAATTCGTGCAACTGGTGTAAAAATCTGCGATAAAATCACCAAATCTTTACTGAAATTTTTAACCACCTGATGTTGCATAGATGGTTTATGAGTGATAGTTGCCCAAATATATTTTAAGCTTCGCAAAATAACCGGAATTGGATAAAAAATTAATAAAAATGAACGGACAAAGTTATTACTTCTTTTATAAATATATTTATTAAAAAAGATATCTAGAAAAGGCCGTTTATCAATACAATACTTATTCAGTTCATTTGGATGCTCACGTTTAATCGCCGCATTATATTCTTCAAATAAACTATCCAAATAATCATAAAGCTGATGCGCTTCTTTATTAACTCCAAAAACGGAACGTGATAATAATAAATTATTATTTTTATCTGCAACCATTTGAATTGCTTGCGTAAGTTTCGCGCGAGCCTCAGCAACAGTTGATTCATTTTTATGCATAACCGAGCTGCTTTGCTTTTTATTCGGTGCCAATAGCAATTCTGCAAACTCAGCAATACAATAATCAGAGAAATTCTCGTCCGGTAATTGCGTCTTTATAAATTCTTTAATTTCATTTTTAACATTCAGAGATTTTAAATCTCTCTTTACAAGCTCTTTTTCTCTACAAAATTTCAATAATTCTGCAAAGAAATTTTTTTGCTGCAAAACTAACGCGAGCTTTTCAATCTCGGTTAACTTGGCCTCTTCGCGTTCTGAATTTGATAACATAGAATGCAGAAGCATTGCAAACTTTAACCCTAAAAATCCATACTCAATACTAGTTAAACCAAGCGTCCCATCAGCACAAGATTTAGACTCTTCAGTAAAAGTATTAATAATTATAAAATAAGGGTTAGGGACAGCCGGCAATCCGGGAATTTTGATATTATTAGGTAATTCTGGTATATACTGAAGGCTCATCCCAAGCCCAACTAAACCAACCAATCCTAAAACGATTTGCTCAGGCTCTTCAAACAATTTTTCTAAAATTTCATAATGCCCTTCAAGCATTTCCACAACAAATTCCGTTGAGAAAAAGCCTAATTTCCACTCAAGAAAACACGCAACAGATTGCTCCATTAAACCTGCAGAAGTTGGTTTCCCAGTAAAATGCACACTGATTTTATTCGCAATATATTGAAGCCATGATGGTAATGGTTTCATCCATGCAAAAGCGGTTGATGGCAAAACTAAGGTTCCAAAAGTTAACATTGACAACGCAAAATAAAAAGTAGCAATTCCTGGCGATTTTCGAAACATAGGATTAACTACATCATTTGACAAGACAACCGCTATCTCATAAAAAACATCTAAAGGGGACTTTATATCATTAGTATCGCAATAGACGACACTATCATAATAATCTTTAACACTTCCGCTTGCTGACGCGCGCGGCTCGGATTCCACCCCTAAATGTCCGAGCCGCGACCGAGAGGATGCGGAAATCTTCTCCCCAAAAACTCCATGCAATAACTTAAGCGCTTTATACCTTTCTGCAACTTTTGCATATACCTCTTGATTATGACTCGCAGGCGTAAATAAATATTTAAGATCCACAAAAAAATTATTAACACTTGCAATAAGTGATAGAAAAAACTCATGAATATACGTAGATATTAACTGCGGGGTAAAAAATTTAAACAATCTATGACTATAACTACTATAATCAGCACATTCATCTAAGATTGTTTGATGATCATCATCAGAAGAATCAATCCGCTTATAACGGCTCGCTTCAATATTTTGTAAATATGTAAGAGGTGCAAAAATGATAGCAAATTTATCGTAAAATTTACTAATATATTGATTTATCTTCCCAGTGATTTTCTCTGAATTTGGTTTACTTGAAAAAGGTGAAAAAGCTGCTTCAATCAATCCTAGCGCTATTACTGCAAGAAACCTTGGAATAGAAAAAGCTATTTCAAACACACTTGCAAGTAGCTTTAAAGGTTGTAAAAAGAAATGATAAAAATAATTACCAGATAAACTATTATCATCCCGTGATTTTCTTGTGAGCAAACATAATATTTCATCTAAATACTTAGGATGCATTTTTTTAAGATATGGGTTTAATGAAAAATATAATTCTTCATCAGCATCTAAAATTTCAGTACCAGTTAAAGACTCTAACATCTCTTTAGGCATTGCTGAATAGGTGTCATTCTCTTTAGGACCTTCAACAATAGATTGTCCTTTAAGCAAAAGTATATGCTCAGCATCAGATAAAAATGCAACTAAACGCGGAACTTGAATAACATCACGCAAGCGATTATGACTAATTTTATAGCCAACCTTAATCCCAGCATCAAGGATACAAGACATCTCCTCCCGCATGAAAGTACCTAAAGATTTAATAAAAAATGCTCTATCGGCAATGCTTAACAAACAATCTAAATCTTGTTTGTTCGGGTTCTTTTTAAGCGCTATAAATTGTTTAGAAAAACTTTCTGCATTGTCAGATATATTTTTACGAAGTTTAATTAATATTTTTTTACGTGAATCATCATCTTTTAAAGTAGCTATAAAATCATCTAAATCTTTTAAAATATCTGTTTGAAACTTTATAAATTTTTTTTCAAAATCATCCAATCTTTGAACTGAGTCGCCAGCCGCATTATTAACAAAATATTCAAGTTCAATAAAATGTGCGGATAGTTTATGTAAATACGTAGCCCATTCGCGGGTTTTCTTTATCTTATCAAGTTTATCCTGACGATTTTGATGAAAAATATTAAAAAAGCTCTTTTTATCTTCTTGAATCTCTTTTTCCAAGGCACGCATTTCATGCTCACTCTCACCCATGTATTTAGCAATAAAACCCTGTAAAACATAAGTATAAGCACTATTTTTAAAATTAATTTTATCATCAGCTAATTTGCATAACGCAAGGCGTCGCTCCTCACGGGTCAGCTTAATTTCTATATTAGTAACATCATCTCCGACATATGTCAGGCGCACTGAAGGCTTGTCTTTATTTCCTAATTTAAATTCTTGCCAAGTCTTAGGCATAATAATGTACCAATCGCAAAATTATATGGCATTATACGCGTAAGATGATCTTATTTCAATAAAAGGCGTTATTTTTAAATCTTTTAGACATTTAAACAGTCAATTTTTTATGCCGCAGACGACCTATTATTTGCCCAGTATTCACTCACGATATTTTCAGCATCATCGAGCTTATGCGACTCTTCATCTTTGAAGAACAGCAAATCTTTTTTGACATCTTTAAACAATTTATAATCAGGATTAGCCATATGATAAAGGCTTTTACCCTCCATTGCGTAATAGAAAGCTAAGCTTGAAACAGTTAATAATACAATTATTATCCAACCAAGAACGCTCCCTGATAATCCGCTTCCAATAGAGACAAGTAAGGCATGGGCAGTAAAATAATTGGCAGCGACAGTTGAAAGTATTCCAAAGATGTACATACCATATTTAAAAGATTTACGCCAAATGGATTCATGATATTGCCCCATCATTGCTTCTTTATCTAATAAATCGTGGTTAAATAATTTTACACATTCCACATATTCTTTATATTTTTCAGAAGAAACGCCACTGGTAATCACTAATAAACTAGATAAACTCCTATTCATTAAAGTTACGAAGCGTAACTGCTCCTCATATGTTTCTAAAAGTCTAAGAGAATCTGGACTTGTAAATTCCAACCCTAAAGCTGTTTTTAAAAGATCCGCTTGAAATGCGTAAAATAAAATACAATCTAATAATGTATAAACAACGCCTATGATAATTAACCAAAAATTACTCAGGCTTGAAATTAAAGAAAACAAGTAATAACCATAAATATAACTTGCTGAAGCTTGCTGCACAAACCCGCCCAGTAAGAAGAAATAATACAATATCTTTTTTAAAACATTTGAATCTTTCTTCTGAAGTTGTAAATCTATAGCGTCAAGTTTTTTATCAAAATCTTTTTCTATAAGAGCATGTACTGCTTTCATGAGCTCGAGTTTTTTTAGCTCACGCTCAAGCTTATCATGTACATGTATATTTTGTTGTAATTGTTTAAAATTATCAATCAAGATGTCTATACTAGGATTCGCAATAGGTTTGAAAGTTACAACATTAGATTGTGTCATTTTTTACATCATAAAAAATAAATTAATGTCATTTTATCATTTTTTAAGTCATATTTAAAGGTGTTGCGTAGCGCTTGTCAGGGCATACATCGAAAAGCCAAAAAAATTGACTTCAGGCACAAGACTTGCCGCAGCATCAACTTCTTTACTGAGATCGGTTAAAATTAAAGGACGAAAATGATATCTTTGAATTTCATCTTCTTTATCAATAGGCATCTATTAAGTTATATTTTAAGGCACATATGTTAAATATATGCCAATAAATCATCTTTTACCAAATTTACTGTGATAACTCTTCAAAAGCACTTAATGCATCTGCAGCATACATAAGAGAAGGGCCGCCACCCATATAAATCGCCATACTTAAAACTTCTAAAAACTCTGCGCGCGTAACTCCAAGCTTTATCAAAGCCTGCACATGAAAACCTATACAACCATCACAATGACCAGCAATTCCTAAAGCCAAAGCAATTAATTCCTTAGATTTTTTATCTAAAGCCCCATCTTTGGTTGCCGCTTGTGAAAGAGCACTAAAACCACTCATTACATCGGGTATTTCTTTACGTAATTTAGCAACCGATGCTGAAATATCCCGAGTAATATCCTTATAAACCTTAGTCATAATAATCATCCTAAAAAATAAATATCTATCAAAACATACCTTAACAGATTATCTACCCAATAAACATAAGTAGTCTTTTAATTTCCTCTGTGAATCTTTGGAAATAATCAAACCTAATTTAGTATGCAACCATAATAAGCTATATAAATCGCAAACAAATTCCTCGCGTAACAAATAATCTATTTCGACTTGATAGTACGTTTCAGCAAAATTAATTCCCAAATCTGCAATATTGTTACAAGAAGCTAATATCTTTTCGGTACGTGTTCCATAACTATTAAGATAACGTGTCAATATAGACTCATCTAGCCAACTATATTTTGCTTTTGCATATTTTACATATTCAGAAAAATCCATACATCCATTTGCGGTTACTAAGGTTGATCCTGGTAACTTCGCAGACAATCTTTGGGTTTTTGGCATCCACGGAAAAATTGTCCTTAATTTTTCTACGGCTTTTTCTGCTAATTGACTATGTATAGTAAGTTTTCCACCAATAACATGTAAGATAGGCGCTGGTTCTAAAGTAAATTCTAGCGCATAGTCACGACTCAATGTTGAAGCTTTTGCACCATTAGAAGCAAGCAAAACCCTTAACCCACTTCTTGTGCTTATTATATCCTTTGCATTAATTTGTGCTTTAAAATAATAAGCAACCGCACTTATTAAATAATCAATTTCTTCTTGTGAAATACATATTTTATTATTTATATCATCATGATATATATCCGTTGTCCCAATCATTGTATGACCATGAAAAGGTGTGATAAAAATCACACGCTTATCTTGATTTTGCAAAATATACGCATAATCTCCTGTATACAATTTAGGTAATATAATATGACTACCTTTAACAAGCGCTATAGAATTTACCAATGATATATTTAAATACTCTGCGGCAAATGTTTTAACTTGCGCGCCGGTAGCATTAACAATAGCTTTAGCCTGCACTTGCAAAACACCCAAATCATCCGAATGCAAATCTAAAAACCAAATTCCATCTATTTGGCGTGCTGAAAGAAGTTTAGTATGAGATAAAATTGTCGCGCCATATTCCTTAGCCTCTAAAGTGACGTGTTCTAATAGATTTATACACTCCAGATAAGAGATAATACTTATCTTAGG
>CAZADN010000053.1:0-11484 GCA_964483895.1 uncultured Legionellaceae bacterium | reverse complement strand
AAAAATACTATTGCCTACTATAGCCCATCAATAACAATTACCAAGACAATTTCATCATAAATTTTTTAAGATCTAGGCAACGTCATGAAAGTTCCCTATAATTTACCTTTTTTAACAGAATGGAATTAATAATGTGGTTTAATAATACTCTTGTATATAATTTTAAATTAAAAAATGAAGCGAATCTTACTGAAAGTCTCAGCGAAGACATCATTAAACCCTGCCCTCCTCATGCCAAATTCACATTTGGGTGGGTGCCAGCATTTGCAGATGAGCTAGTTTATGAAGTAACCGGGTGCTCTTTAATTTGCTTGGGTAAAGAAGAAAGAATTCTCCCAAGAAGCGTTGTGCAACGAGCTTTGGAAGATAAAATAAGTAAACTCGAACAAGAAAGAGGCTTTCCAGTTAAAAAAGCCGAAAGAGGTCAAATTGCAGAAGATATAGAATTTGAGCTTCTCCCTAAAGCATTTTGTGTACAAAAAAAATTATATGCCATTCTTGATAACGTAACACAACGTTTAATTATTAATACTAGTAGTAATAATCAAGCAACCCAACTAATATCTTTACTAAGAAAATCTCTACCTGAAATAAGCATCGAACCTGTGACAACAGAAGCAAATTTAGCCTTAATATTTTCCACATGGATTCAAGACCCAACATCCATTCCTAAGAACTTTGAGCTCGCTGCAAATTGCTTATTATTTTCAGAAGAAGATGAAAAAAAACAGTTTAATTGCAAAGGTTATCAACTTCCAGCTGATGAAATTCATTCTCTTTTAGAAAAAGGTCTGCTAGCATCAGAAATATCTTTAGTTTGGTATGAAAGAATTCAATTCACTTTAACTCAGAATTTAGTTCTTAAACGCTTAAAATGCTTAGATTATTTAGTGGATGAGTTGCACGAAGCCAATAAAAATGATATAGATAACCCTGGCATAGACGCCTCACTAACTTTGCTTGCTCAAGAACTAAGAAGCTTACTAAACAACCTTCTGCCAGTCTTAACAAAACATGAGAAAATTGAGCGCCCTGAAACAGAAAAATTGGATGTAATTTAAAACAGAGTTATCCGTTCATCCTGAGGAGCTGCGCAAGCAGCGTCTCGAAGGATAAAGAAGAATTTAAATAACATCATAAAACATTAACTAATTATAGAACAGATGTACTACTATGAAATCATCAATTAAATTATTAATAGCCTTAATTTTTATTTTATTAAGCTCATGCAAACATTGGTTTAGCCACTCAGGTGACGACGATAACCCATACTCTGGCATGACAGCACAACAACTATACGACGAAGGCACCAAGGCTCTTAAAAAGAAACAATACACTGAATCTAAAAAAAAACTCGAAGCTTTAGATACAATGTATCCTTTTAATGACTACGCAGAACAAGCAGAGCTTAATTTAATTTATGCGTACTATTCAAAAGAAGATTACCCATCTTCAGCCGCAACAGCCGAAAGGTATATTCATCTATACCCACGTTCTAAATACGCTGACTATGCTTATTACATGAAAGGCATGGCTAATTTTAATCAAGTGCGCGGTGCTCTTGCATCCTATTTACCAATGGATTTATCTTGGCGCGATCCAGGCACACAATCCCAATCTTACTCGGATTTTGCAAGCTTAGTACAAAAATTCCCAAATAGTAAATACAAGCCAAATTCCGAACAACACCTGATATATCTACGCAATATGTTTGCTCAGCGTGAATTGAATACTGCTTTATACTACTATGAAAGACAAATGTATGTTGCGGCTATAGAAAGAGCTAATTATCTTATTAAAACTTATCCGCAAGCTGACAGCGCACAAAAGGCTTTAGAAGTGGTTTATTTTTCAAGTAAAAATTTAGGATTAAATAAAGCGGCTGATGACGCTTTGACAGTATATAGGACTACTTATCATACAGAACCAAAACAAATTCCAGCAAATCTTTCACAAGAATAGCCAAATATCTTTAAAAAAATTCATATGAGCTTATTCAATCACTGTTGACACATCGTTCAATACCGAGCAATGTGACAACAGTAGATTAGAGTTCTTGCATTACCTGCGTCCTTTGCTTTATTGCTGCGTTACAAAAGTATAGGATATCTTGAAACAGCAGAATTCAATATACTTTCAAGTAACTTTGGATACTCCACGCCAACAAATTTACCTAATATACATATATCAGAGTATTCATCAATTAACCCTGGTACTGGATTTACCTCTAAAAAATGTGGAATATTGCAATTATTAGAACGAAAATCCACTCTCCCAGCATCTCTACACCCTAGTAATTGCCAAATTTTTAATGCATACTCAGCGGCCAGCTGTGCTTCTTGGTCAGTTGCTAAAATATGCTCAGCTTTAATTTTACTATTCTCTTTAACGTCCCACGAACGACACAAATCTAAACTTGGCTCCCTCAATTTGACTTCCACAACTCCTAATACCTTAGCATCTTTTCCTGTTCCAATAATACCAACGCTAAACTCTCGTCCAGGTAAGTAACTTTCAATTAGAATTGGCAGATAATATTGTCTTAAATCAGCACATACATGGTTTAATTCTTTTTCAGAATATATAATAGAGTTTTTGGTAATTCCTATACTACTGCCTTCAGCATTAGGCTTGACAAATACTGGAAAAGTTAGCTCTTGACTAACTTTTGCAAGAGACTCTGCATCTTCTACAATCATAAAATCCGCCGTACAAATACCACTACCACGAACTAAAATTTTAGAAATTGCTTTATCTAAAGTAACTGACATAACCAAAGGATCAGAAAAAACATAAGGAATATCATATATTTCTAGAATACTAGGTACATGTGACTCGCGAGAACGCCCTTTGACGCCTTCTGAGATATTAAATACAATGTCCCAATTCTCTCCATTATGAATTCTATCAATTAGTGCTTTTGCATTACCAATTTTTATAACTTTATGCCCTAATAAACTCAAAGTATCAGCTATAATATCTATATCTTTTCTTGGGTAAAATTCGCACTCATCATTTATTTCATTACCCAACTCAATATAATCCTCTACACAGTCATAAGTAAATCCAATTTTCATTTTCAATGCATCCTTACTTATATTTAAAAGTTATTCTAATGGGCAAAATTTATTGTTTCAATAACCGCGGATTTAATTGGTCTAGTTACAGAGGTAAGAGTAATTCCCTCTTTTATTGCAGCAAGAATCCCAACTGCTTCCAAATAATTATTAGCTATATAAAATTGCCCTGGTCTCCACGGTAAGTCTTGTAAATTATTGCGCATCAAATTAGTATTAGCTTTCACAGCAATAACATGTATACCTTGTTCTAATGCGGCAAGAAGCGGCAATCCTACACAGTTATCAGGCGTAATCAAACATGTTACGTCATTAACTGTTAAAATACCCTGTCTATAAGAATTGTCCATATTAGAAATGATTTTGGGGCTCTTTTGCAATCCTTTCAAAATACATTGCAAAAATGACAAGCTTACTACCTCAGCCGCTTTTCTAGGATCTACTATAGCAGCATCATCACCAACACTCTGTATATCTTCTTCTGTTACAGTTAAAGTTGGAGAGTGTGCAGCCGGTATATTATACATAGTAGACACTGCGTGCGTAAACATAGCCTCAACACCACCCCAAGGATTTGCAAGATCGGAATCTGGTTTATAATACTCAAGCTTAACTTCCATTTCCGCATTTATTTTAGTAGCAAAAGCAACTGCGTCATAAGTTCCTTTATATCTATCCAATGCATTATAGACTCGACTTAAATGATTAATAGTTCCAACAGCTTTACCAATTTCCGTATGATAAGCATTTAACTCTACACTAGGAGATAATTTAACTATATTCTCACAGTTTAATCCATAACTAGCGCGCGCAGCATTAATCGAATTAATAGCTCGCAAATTTACAATTTCCTTTGGATTATCATCCATAACTAATAAAACGCGATTAGAATGTACTTTTTGCAACCCAATAGTACCCATAAGAAGACGACTTAAACTACTACCTTCTACATACAACGTATTATCAGGCATTTCATTTATATCCGCAGCATTAACAACATTGGGATGTGTAATAAGATTGTCACACATTTTACCAAACAATTTAGAAATGGCGCACGAATCTCCAGAATGCCCTCCAATGGCCGCATCCACTCCTGTTGGTACTAATAAAGCAACATTAAACTGTTCTGCATTGGCATATGTTCTTTGTTTATATTCAAAAATTGACTGCAAAGATGAAACGTTATTAGAACATTTATTGGTCATTACCCCAACATCA
Source organism: uncultured Legionellaceae bacterium (assembly GCA_964483895.1). Classification (GTDB taxonomy): domain Bacteria; phylum Pseudomonadota; class Gammaproteobacteria; order Legionellales; family Legionellaceae; genus 2-12-FULL-35-11. The sequence goes on along the minus strand of CAZADN010000053.1, from coordinate 7,189 downwards.
CAATGATAGTAATCGTTATCAGTTTTGGTTATACACAACCTAATTGGAGTTTCATCAGCCTTGATGTTATTTTCAATAAAACTTTTAAGGTATTGAATTAAATTATCATGATTTTTTTTAACAGGAACAGTCAAAACCGTTTCATAAGCATCCATTTCTTACTCCATATATAAATTCACTTAAAAATCAGTATAATTGTATAAATACATTATTTCAAAATTATTTTGAAATAATGCAAACCAATTTTCTAAATAATAAAAAAACAGCTATACTGTCATTGTGGAGTGCTCGAAAAAATACACAATAATCCTCTTTGATATGGCTGATATATGACTTTTTTTGAATATCTAAAATTCATTTTTTGTTATGCAAAACATTATAGACTTGCAATTACTGTGTTTACAGTTGGGATTATCATACAAGTAATTTACTTATTAATAATACCACTAGCATACCGCCAAATTTTTGATGAAGTTATTCCAACTAAAGATATTAATAATTTATTGTTTTTATCTTTGCTTTTAGGGTTTGGGTTATTAATCAAAATTGGGGTAGAGTTATTTACAGAATATTGTGTATCTTATATTGGCACAAAAATGTGCCTTGATTTACGTAGGAATATACTCAGTAAAGTACAAAATTTAAATATAAGCAAATTAAGAAAAATCAAAAATGGTGAAATTATTGCTTATTTTTCAACTGACTTAAGCGCCATTGAAAATTCTTTTATTTTGGTTACTAGTTTTATATTTAAGCATTTGCTGCTAGCAATATGTACTTTGTTTTTATTGTTTTATTTTGAGGTGCATTTAGCAATAATAGTTACATTAATGTTACCATTACCAATCATAATTTCCCATTACACCTCGAAAAAGGCACTAAGCTTAGGTATTATAAAAAAAAATCAAGAAGCTAATATTCTCGCTTTATACAATCAAATTGCTCAAGAACAACCAACAATCCAAGCTTATAATCTACAAAAATTCTGGTTTAACAAAATAACAAAAAAATTTAAAACCTTTATGCAAACCTGTGTTTCTGCATATTTTTTTAATTCTATAGTCGCTAGAGCAATGATTTTAACAAGTCAATCTACAGAAATTATAGTTGTTCTAACAAGTGCATTTTTTGCCATTAATGGATATTGTAGTGTTGGTACTGTAATTGGATTTTGGGTGTTTTATACTTATTTATCAACGGCATTTGATGGCACGGCAGAAATATTACCAACAATTTTCAGCTCCATAAGTGGCGCGACAAGAATCCATGACTTTTTAAATATAAAAGAAGAAGATCAACACCCAGAAAGTAATTGCAAAAACTTTTTGGAATTAAAATCTCACATTGAATTTAAAAATGCATCATTTGATTACAATAATAATCGCGCCGTGATTAAAAGTATTAATCTTAAAATTTTTAAAGGAAAATCCGTTGCAATCGTTGGTTCTTCTGGTGCAGGTAAAAGTACACTTTTATCTCTATTACTAAAATTTTATGAGTTAAAAGAAGGAGAAATTCTAATTGATAATGTAAATATTAAAGATTTAAGCGCGACCTCATTACGAGATAAAATGAGAATAGTTTTTCAAGATAATGTTGTATTCGACCTATCAATAGCAGACAATATACGCTTAGGTAAATTAAATGCTAAATTTGAAGAAATAGTGGAGGCCGCAACAAATGCTGAATTACATGAATATATCATTAGCTTACCATTAGGATATAATACTCTAATTGGTGAACGTGGCTGTCTACTATCAGGTGGACAAAGACAAAGACTTTCATTAGCTCGAGCCATAATCAGCAAACCCAAAATTTTATTATTAGACGAGATAACTTCGGCACTCGATCTAGAAACAGAAAAAGAAATTAATAAGACTATTGCTAAAATAATGCACGAGAACACAACAATAATGATAACTCATCGTTTATACTCAGTAATTTCAGCAGACCAAATTTACGTTTTACATAAAGGACAAATTATTGAATCAGGAACCCATATTGAATTACTAGAAAAAAATGGATATTACTCTACATTATGGGAAAAACAGAAGTAATTTCTGGTTGCATATTATTATATTTACACTAAACTAAAAGTTAAAAAATAAAATGATCATCGATATTAAATGGAATATTAATATAACCTAATTTTAAGGGATGTTATGAAAAAAGATGAGAATATTCTAGAAACGGACAGTTATTCTTTTAAAAATGAGAGAATAGATGCGCCAAGGAATTTGCTATTACATAATACACATGAAACAGTTACACATAATTTAATTAATCATCGAAATATTTTACAAGGCGAATTTTGGAAACAAATACCTGCTTATGCAAATATAGATGAGACAACATTTACCGACTATAAATGGCAAGGTAATAATACAATTACCAAACCCAAACAACTTGTGGAAACTGTTGGAGATTTATTAACTGCCGAACAACTTGAAAATATAAATAATGGTTTCTTAAAAGCTCCTATGGCCTTACGCATATCACCTTATTTACTTTCTTTAATTAATTGGTCAAATTTAAATTCTTGTCCTATTAGACAACAATTTATACCTTTTGGAACTGATATCAAATCCCCTCATCCTATGCTTACCTTAGATAGTTTAAATGAACAACAAGACTCACATGTTCCTGGGCTAGTACATAGATATTATGATAAAGCTTTATTTCTTACTTTAGATATATGCCCAGTATATTGCAGATTTTGCACTAGAAGTTATGCCGTTGGAACTGATACCGAAAGTGTAAAAAAAGTTAAATTTGATACTTATAAAGTACGCTGGGAAAAAGCTTTTGAATACATTGCTAATAACCCACAGATTGAAGATATAGTTATTAGTGGTGGTGATACATATCACTTAAAACCAGATCAAATCGAATACATAGGCATGCGTTTATTGCAATTACCTAATATTCGAAGAATTCGTTATGCAACTAAAGGCATAGCCGTAATGCCGCAAAAGATTTTTACGCATATGGAATGGACTGATGCAATAACACGTGTCGCTGATTATGGTAGGAAAAATGAAAAAAGTGTAGTTATTCATACGCATTTCAATAATGCTAAAGAAATTACATGGATAACACAAAAAGCTATGCAAGTTTTAGTAAATAGAGGTATCCACGTAAGGAATCAAACTGTTTTACTGAAAGGCGTAAACAACACTGTTCATGATATGTTGTTACTTATAAAGCAACTTGAATTTATTAATATACAACCATATTACGTATACATGTGCGACATGGTACAAGGCATAGAGCATATGCGAACAAATTTAAGAACTTCTATTAATCTAGAAAATTATATTCGTGGGTCCACATCAGGATTCAATACTCCTAACTTTATTTGTGATGCGCCTGGTGGCGGCGGGAAAAGACTTGTTAATTCATATGAATATTATAATGAAGAAACTGGTATCTCCGTATTTACGGCCCCTGCGGTTAAACCTGGCAAGTATTTCTTATATTTTGATCCTTTACAAGACTTAAGTCAGGAAATACAAAAAAAATGGCAAGATAAAAATGAACGTGATATCTTTATTAAAGATGCATTAAATCATGCTAAAAAATACTAAATAATGGAGATTAAATGCGAATAGCTTTCATATTCAATCGATATAAAACTGACTCCATAGACGAAGCTGAATTCGATTCAGATGAAACAATCGAAGCCGTTATAAATGCATTAGAATCTGATAATCATACCATAATACCTATTGATATGACTAAAAATGGCTCATGGATAAATCAATTACAAGCATCTACCCCAGATTTTATTTTTAATACTGCTGAAGGTTTTGCTGGCACTGGACGAGAGTCATTGGCCCCTATTATTTTTGAACAGTTAAAAATCCCATATTCTGGCAGTAATCCACGGACATGTTTTCTGACTATGGATAAATATTTATGTAAAAAAATAATCTCTGAAACCGGTTGTAAAACACCAAATGCCTTTTTTATCAATAATATTGAAGATATACCAACAATTGCCAATAAAGTAAAATACCCTGTGTTTGTCAAACCAAATTTCGAAGGTTCTAGTAAAGGAGTTTCACAAAAATCTTATTGTCAAGATTCCGGTGAATTCTTAGATTATGCCAACACTTTACTAATGGAATTTAAAGAAGGAATATTAGTTGAAGATTATATTGAAGGTAAAGATATTGCTGTTCCGTATATCGCAAATTTAGGGGATAATGGCGTATTAAAAGCCTATGAATATATTTATACAGAACAAAACCATCAAAATATTTATGACTACGATATGAAAATTTATAGTAATAACATTCAAGTACAATGCCCAGCTATTTTAACAAATGAACAAGAAAATACAGCTACTACATATATGAAATTGATAGTCTCATCTTTAGGTATTTTAGATTTTGCACGCGCAGATCTTCGTGTAACTCCAGATGGAGATATTTATTTTATTGAAATAAATGCCTTACCCTGCCTACAACCTGATGCAGGAATATTTAAATCTGCTAAACATTTAAATCTAAATTACAATCAAACCATTCAAGCAATTTTACATACATCTCTAAAAAGACAAAATATAGAATGGAGTTTTTCCAAATTAATACGGCAATATCTGTTTGACAACATAACACCGTGACATAAACTGTATAAAATATAAAGGATGGGTTATATATGTTTGGTTTGAATGACATTGATCTATTAAATAACAAATTAGAAGAAATAGAGACCCCAGCTTTTGTATTAGATGAAAATATATTAATAAAAAAATTAAACATTGCAACAAAAATTCAGCAAGAAACTAATAGCAATATACTTTACGCAATGAAGCCGCTAGTTAACCCTGATGTAATGAAAACAATGCAATCATATTTACAAGGGTTTTCCGCAAGCTCATTGTATGAGGCAAAATATGCTCGAGACTTGGTAAATAGAGACTCTCTAGTACATATTAGCACACCTGGATATAGGCCTGATGAAATCTCAGAGCTAGCTAATATTTGTGACTGTATTGTTTTAAATTCTCTATCTCAATACACTAGATTTTCAGAGTATATAAATAAAAAAGCAAAAATAGGCTTGAGGATAAACCCACAATTATCCTTTGTGAAAGATGACAGATATAATCCTTGTAGAAAAAATTCAAAATTAGGAGTGTCTATAGATTCTTTATCAAAAGCCTGTATAAATAATGAATTTAACAAAAATTTTTTACAAGAAATATCCGGGATTCAATTTCACACAAATTGTGATTCATTAAACTACACTCCTATTGTTGAAACCATTGAGCATCTTTCTATGCATTTAGATAATATTTTAAAAAAAATAGAATGGATAAATCTAGGTGGTGGTTATTTATTAGAAGACAACTTAGATTATGCGCCATTATATGAAACTATAAAACTTCTACAAGATAAATATAATTTAAAAGTTTTCTTCGAACCAGGGTCAGGATTAGTACGCGCAGCAGGCTTTATTGTTGCAACAGTAATAGACTTATTCGATGGAGAGAATGAAGAAAAAATTGTGATTCTTGATACCACTGTGAATCATATGTCAGAAGTTTTTGAATATCAATATAGACCTAAAATATATGGCAATACCGAAAATGGCAATTTTAAATATATTTTATTCGGAAGCACGTGTTTATCCGGAGATATGTTTGGAAGTTACGCTTTTATTGAACCATTAGAAATTGGATCAAAAGTAATTTTTCAAGATATGGGGGCTTATACTCAAGTTAAAGCTAATATGTTTAATGGTGTTAAACTACCAAATGTATATTGGTTAAACTCGCAAAGAGAGTGCTTGCTGCGTAAAAAAATCACTTACCAAGATTACTTCTTCAATTATAATTTTTAGATATGCATGTTCCCAATCAAACGTAATGCCGCATGTCAACAACCTTTCTAATTTGTAATAATAAATAAAGAAAAATACAAAAACCATATTGCATACCTCTTCCAGCTATTGTAGAATTGTCGACGGAGAGGTGGCAGAGCGGTCGAATGCGGCGGTCTTGAAAACCGTTGAAGGGCAACCTTCCCAGGGTTCGAATCCCTGTCTCTCCGCCAAGTTATAATCATAACTTGTTTAAATAAATTATTTTCAAAAAAATAACAAGACTAAAAATTCCAGATGATAGTATCAGAATTATTACACAACATCTTCAAAAATTAGATTCTCTTTATAAATTATTAACAGACCGCTATGGAACTGGTTACATTATTTATACTGAAAGAATAAATAACTCCGGATGAATAACATATAAAATGATTTTTATCCGGATAAATAACAATAGAGATGTAACTTATCCATGTTATACTATATACTTATCAAATAACTACCAGAATAATTATATAAACATGCATTTAAAAAGAATCCTAAATTTACCATTATTATTAAAGAAAAAATCATTTTTCCTTTTCGGCCCACGTGCAACAGGAAAGTCTACTTTAATTAGAGATAGTTTTATTGATGATGAAATTGTTATGATTAATTTATTACGTGGCGAACATTATATGCGTCTAGCAAGTGCGCCACAAATGCTTGAAGAAATCATTAAAGCCAAGCCAAATAAACGCCTTGTAGTTATAGATGAAGTACAACGTTGTCCTGAACTTTTAAATGAAGTTCATCGCTTAATTGAAGAAGAGAATCTAACATTTTTATTAACAGGGAGTAGCGCGCGAACTCTTAAAAAGCAAGGAATTAATCTTTTGGCTGGCAGAGCTTGGCAGGCGCATTTATTTCCATTAACTTTTCATGAAATTCCATCTTTTGACTTAATACGTTATCTAAAATACGGTGGACTACCATCAGTTTACCTGAGTAATTATCCTACCGAAGAGCTGCATGCTTATGTACATACATACTTAAGAGAAGAAATTCAGGCTGAAGCTGTCACCCGTAAGATTCCAGCATTTACTCGTTTTCTAGAAGTGGCCGCGCTATCATCTGGACAAATGCTAAACTTTACCGAAATAGCCAGTGATAGTGGGATCCCGGTTTCAACCATACGTGAATATTATTGTGTTCTCGAAGATACATTTATTGGATTCATGGTGCCAGGTTGGACAAAATCAGTTAAACGCAAGGCTATTGCTAAAGCAAAATTTTATTTATTTGACATAGGAGTTAGAAACACTTTAGCGCAAATTGAAGACATCCCCCAAAAATCCGACCTCTTTGGTCAAGCATT
>CAZADN010000052.1:6687-11597 GCA_964483895.1 uncultured Legionellaceae bacterium | reverse complement strand
GATAGATTTTATCGAGCCAATCCTTCCTATAAAGGTGTGTATTCTGGGCATGGAATAGGTTTACATATTGCGCAAACATATGTAAAACGCATGGGTGGAGATCTGCAGTTTACTAGTGAAGTAGGTGTTGGTACATCATTCTTTTTTGATTTGGAATTTGCGATTGCTGAAGAACAAAATATAAATGTAAGTTCGCAAAAAATTAACTCCGTTAAATCAGTTGCTAATTTTAGTTTGGTAAATTCGAATGATTTGCCAATTATTTTAATAGTTGAAGATAATTATGTTGCGCTTAAAGTTTTAGAAAGCATAGTTAAACTAGCAAGTATTCGTTACGTTAGTGCAAATGATGGTGAAAGTGCTTTCGAAATTGCAACTAGGCAAAGTTTTAATATGATAATAACTGATATCGGATTACCTGGTATATCAGGTAAAGAGCTTACAATAAAAATTCGCCAATGGGAGAAGCTTCAAGGTAAATCAGCAACTCCTATTATTGGTTTAACCGCACATGGCCGAGAACAAGTGTTGGAAGAGTGTTTGTTGGTAGGTATGAATGATGTTTATAGTAAGCCAGTTGATTTAAATACAATTAAAGAAATACAAAATGAATTCCTTCTCCCGTCAGCGGGAGAAGATGCCCGAAGGGCGGATGAGGGTAGATAAAGGAAATAACAAATGAGCACAACTCAAGCAAGGAAGCTTCGCAAAAGTAGTACCGCCCCAGAATTAAAGCTTTGGCAGTATTTGCGGAATAGACGTTTTATGAATCTAAAATTTAAACGTCAATTTCCAATAGGACCATATGTTGTGGATTTTGTGTGTTTGAGTAATAAATTGATTATTGAGTTAGATGGCGGCCAACATATGGAGCAGGTTGCCTATGATAACAAACGGACTGAATATTTAGAGCATTTTGGTTTCAGAGTTATAAGATTTTGGAATTCTGATGTTTTTAATCGTTTTGACCTTGTATTGAGCGAAGTGCGTAGGTATGTTGAGATGTAATTGATTTGAATTAGTTCCGACTTAATCTGATCTACCCTCATCCGCCCTGTCGGGCACCTTCTCCCGTCAGCGGGAGAAGGATAATCTTGGAGTTATCTATATGAGTTCCTTCTCCCGTTGGCGGGAGAAGGTGCCCGAAGGGCGGATGAGGGTAGATTAAAGAAAATAACCACTCCAGTTCAACAGCATATTTAATATTTATTTTTTAATCCAAGCGCTGTATAATCGACTAATTTATCAATAAAATATACACATGGCAATTAACAGACAAGAAGTAGACCGTTTATTTGAAAACCTTAATAGCGATGATTTCAGTATTAAATTCGAAGCTGCGTATCATTTAAAAGGATTACTTTATAGCAAAAATACTTATATTATCATGGAGGCTATAACAAATAGGACGGAGATAACAGCTTCTTTGGCTGTTTGGACTATTAATTATGGGCATTTGGCGGAAGCAGACTGTATTCTAGATGTATTGTTCATATTGTCTTATGATGAGCAAAATGTGGAAGCAATCGTCCGTAAATCTGAGGCGCTGACGAGGCTTATTTCGCTATTACAGTTAGGTTCTATTGATAAGAAAATTCGTATTTTAATGTTATTGAAAAATATTTCTGACAGCAATAAAGAACCAGATCTCATCAACTCTATAGAGAGTTTCTTTGATGTATTAGTCACTCAATTACAAAATGACGATTCAAGTGTAAGACATGAAGCAACCAATGTTTTGTTTAACTTTGCACAGTTGCATTCGGAAGAAATCATTTTTGCAAGAGGGATTTCTGCGTTAGTTAATAGATTACAAGACCAATCAATACAGGTTAGAGAAAAGGCTCTTTGCGTACTTAGAGAGCTAGCTCGAAATTCTGTGTCAAGTCATATCATAATTGATGGCTCAGGACTAACAATTCCTAGTTTGCTCACATTGCTACAAGATTCAAGCCCTATTATAAGAGGAGCGGCAGCAGAAATAATAGCTATTTTAGTTAACATGGATAAATATCATAAAAAGTCTTTTGAGCAAACAAAAGGCTTATTAATATTGATAGATTTGGTAGTTGATGAAGAGGCTGAGGTAAGAAAAAAAGCATTGTGTTCTTTGGCAAGTATACTCGAACTAGATATATTTTCTATGCCGCGCCCAACAACAAATTTTATTAAAAAAATATTGATCTCTCTTTACGATAGCGATAAGTCCGTTGTGCAGAGCAGTCTTGAGCTGTTGGAAATTTGTTCAGAATCCCCCAATTTTCTAGCAGATTTTGGCGCACTTGATGGTATTCCAATGTTAGTTAATATGTTGGGTAGATTTGGTGGTGACTATAACATAAAATCGACTGCACTGGATGTTTTGCTTTTATTTGTTAATTATCAGCGCCGAATTTATGATTTATGCAGCAGAAGCGCGATTGGGTGGTGGGTAAAATTACTAGATGATAACGTCGAAATTAGAAATAAAAGCTTATTGATTTTGGAAAAAATACTACATTATTTAATTAATCCTGGAGGTTCGCGAGTATTTGAGATAATCAATGATTTTAATGGAGTGGAAAAATTATTGCGCATTTATGTAAATGAGCAAGGTGATAATCTATCAACTAGAGTAGTTAATCTTTTCAGTCTAGCACTTAAAACAGGCGATTGGAGCTATATTAATAACTCTCCTAGTCTTAGTGAAGATAACAAGGTTGCCTTGTGTATTTCTATATTGCTGGTTCAGCTCAAGCGCTCGAATGGTATCGCCTTACACTTGCCCCTGACAATACTGTATTCATTTTCATCAAACATGGATTATCGGCAAGAAATGAAAAAACAAGAAATTATCATCGAAATAAAGAAAAAAACAGCCCAAGCTCTAGAGCCCATGCGAAGTGTTTTATCAATGTTTTGGAATCTTGTTCTCACGTTAAATGACAAAGATCGGAATGTTTTAAACATAGTTAATATTGACCGATTGTTATCGAAGTCTTTTATTTCAGTAGATTTAGTAGCTGACCATTTGATGCAATCTAAAATTGAAGCTGCGAAAAAAGAAGCATTGCGAGTAGACAGTATTTTTAAAAAATATGCGAAAGCTCGCGCATTAACTGTCTACGAGGTATTAACTGTGCTTGGGAAAAAAGCGTGGCGCCCTAGTTCATTATCGAACGAAAATGGTGAGTTAGTTAAAAGTGCTCATTCACATACACTATTTCAAGAGGTGATGCGATGCCATGATTTAGTAAATAGTATTGCATTGATGGCGACTACTCCTACAGCTTTGGAAGTCGATTTAAAGACGATAATTATTGATAAAAATACAAAAATAACTTCATTTCGTCAAAAATTCGTGCAATGGCTTGATGAAATGGGGTTATATACCACAGCACTAGAAAATTGGGCTCGAGAAAATGAGAGAGTTCCTGATTTTCATCTGGGGTTTTTTAATCGTAAAATACAACAAATGATGCGATTTTCAGAAGAGCAAGTAAATGATTTATTTTCAAAATTATCTGATGTTGAGTTGTTTGTAACTGAAGCCATAACTATCTCGCGAGATCGAAATTGGTATAATGAACCAAAGATGGTTATTCCAATTCTGAATAGATTAGTTGTTTTTACGAACAATGGAATTATACTGTCGAAGTTTTTACGCGAAATAAACTATGTAAATACTGATGAAATCGAAAAGATAAAGGTCCAATTGTTTTTTTGTGATAAGCCTAAAATAACAGAACGCTTAATAAGTGCCATAGCATCGTATTTTTTAGTGTTAGAGACTGCCTCTCCTTCAATGGCAGTTAGGGCTAGAATGATACATCATATTTTTAATCATAAAAACTCAAATTATTTGATGAAGGTATTAGAAAACATGGTGTTAACACTTGAGCGAGTTGATTTTATTGCAGGTGAAGTGCAATTGAAACAGGATTTTGATAGATTCATGGAGGAAAAAGAACGATTATTATCCGAATTTTCAACTACATTTTTAACCGAATCTATGCTATTAGAGAGCTCTATTTATGCTGCATTGTTTGATGATATGAGTATAGATTATGAAAAAATGTTTACGAGTACCTTTTAGAAAGTGATGGATTTGATTAGGCGTTATCTGCCCTCATCCGCCCTGCGGGCACCTTCTCCCGTCAACGGGAGAAGGATAGTTTTCGCGAGAAAGACAATATAAATTAGCCTATTACTATAATGTTATATTATAGCCTCATTGCTAGGATTTACATTTTCTTCGTTTGCTGATGGCATTGTTGCCAATATTGCCTGATTTGCTTTTTGCATTTTTTCAACAAATTTATTCTGGAACTCTGTCATTTCCTTTTTAATATTCAAAGGAGCAGCTGAAAACATCAAAAAGTTGTTTCTACTAAATAATTTTTGTGAAACAGGGTTATGGTATTCATCTGTTGACATTTTAGATTTAGTTACAATACTTGCCATTCCTCTATATGCCATATGGAAAAGTCTGAAGAACGCACGAAAACCTTGCACGATAGCATCGTAGGCTTGAGTTAAGGCTGGTTTGTATTTACCAACTTTTGTATTGGCAAATTCATTATTAACTTTAGTTTCAAACTCTGCAAAATTTTTGCTAGAGTTAAGTGTGTCTATATGAGCTAACAAGCTATTAATAAATGTTTCCAATCCTTCATCTTTTTTAGCAGGCTTTCTACCCAAAAACCCTTTTTTTGGCTCTTCACTTTGTTTGAAAATATCAGTGATAGATTTAAGCTGACTTGTTATTATATCTAGGTTTGGTTGAATTATATTCAAAACATCTTTTCTGTCTTGAATAACTTCAATGTTAATTCGTTGTTGTTCGGCATCAGCAAGAGCTTTTGCTTGAGCTTCATCGTTAATTCGTTGTTGTTCGGCATCAGCAAGAGCTTTTGCTTGAGCTTCATCGT
>CAZADN010000052.1:0-6587 GCA_964483895.1 uncultured Legionellaceae bacterium | reverse complement strand
AAGAATTTTTGCTTGAGCTTCCTTGGCAATTCGTTGTTGTTCGGCATCAGCAAGAATTTTTGCTTGAGCTTCCTTGGCAATTCGTTGTTGTTCGGCATCAGCAAGAGCTTTTGTCTGAGCTTCATTGTTAATTCGTTGTTGTTCAGTATCATCAGGCATTTTTGAATTTAGATCTTGAGTATTTTCAGTAATGTTATTCAAAGTTTGTTCTCCTAAAATGTTTTTAATGCTAGTCGTCCTATCAATTAATCTAACAAGCTCTTCTTTTGTTAATATGCCTGTGTCTATATGTTCTTGCATTATTTTAACGAAAATACTTTTTAATTTTATAAATTCGTCTTTTTGGCTTGATTGTCTAAAAGAAGTTTGTCTAACATATGCTCTACTAATAGTATTTGTAACACTTTTTGCTGGATGTTCTGTATCATAAATTCCTTCTAAATTCCGCAAAAAATGTGTTGTATCGTTAGTTAGGATGTTAAGTAAAATGAGGTCTTTATATTTTTTTTGTTTTAAGATGTGATCTACTAATTGTTTAATTGCTTGGTTGGTCATATCTTGCTTATATGCATTATATAAAAAAGATACTGGTATTATAAAGTTTGAATTATTTTTTAGTAAAGATGCTGTAAGTTTTACGTGTTTTTTCGAATTCACATATTCGTCTAGCTTGACCATGACATCTTGGTTTGCATTCATAATAACACCCCATAAATTAGTAAATTTCTGGAATGATACACCAAATTTTTTGATAAATAAAGAACCAATTTACAATAGATGTATATATCTTTAATCTTATCTTAAAAAGATATAATCACTATGCAAAAAGAAAACTTTTCATGTATAATGCATTTTATTTGAATCCTAAAGGTATAATTTATGCAAACTAAATTTGATGTAGATACTCAAACAGAAGGCTCTTTTTCTGTTGATGGTTTTTTCTTTTCTCAACCTAAAACTGATATTCTATATTCTTATTATGAAGAGGCTTTAAAAGGTGAAACAAGAGATATTGCTACATTTGATAGAATGTTCTTTTTATACAACGCGTTACAATATGATGTAAATATAATTACTGAGCTACGGATTTGCGTGAAAATTGGGATGATTTATGTTGATGCATTTAAAAATCGCCCGGGTTATCGAAAAATTTTAAGTCAAACTAATACAATTATTGAAAAATTATTGAATATATTAAATGTTACGCATGATTCTTTGGAAATGTCGATATTGCGGGATTATGTTCGTGTGCATGATTTAGCAATTGCAAATACGAAAAGAGACAAGGTTGAGCCTATTGCGGATCTTTTACAATTACCTGATGCTGAAGAGATTTTACCTGAAAAATGTGATGCCGGGACACAAACAGTTTATCAAGGTGAGGATTTATTTAATGATGATGCTAATGGTGAGTTCGTAAATACAGATTTGCAAAATCTAGAAATGCGCTTTGTATCTCTTAAGCGCCTTACGCTGCAAGATATTCAATCCCATAAGGCACAAACTTATTTTACGAGGCTTTTTTTTGATTTACAGCAAGATGCATGGCGTTTAGTGCAAAAAATTTCCAGAGAGTATCCATCTATACATTCTTACCCATTGGATGGGTGGGTAATCCGTAGTTTAGGTTTGGTGTTAAATATTCAAATGGCGTATATCACATTTTTAGATATGTCGCAGGCAACAGAACAAGGTGTGGGTAAAAATCTTAGAAAAATAGCTAAGGCTTTTCAATTAATGGCTCAGTTAGTACGAATATTTAATAGTTATTATCAAAATACCAATGAGCCAGAACTTAGCAAAAAGCAAATGGGTATGTATGTTAAGTATATTCAAGATAAAGCATTAAATGCTAAAGAAGTTTTAACATATAAAAATATTTTAGCGTGTAATGGGTTAACCGATTCGCAAAAATCTAGGTTAGATGAAAAGTATCAATTATTTCAAGAGTTGCAAGTTAAAGATTTAATTGAGATGTTTAAATCGTTTCATAATTTGCGCGTAGATGAAAAAGAGCCGGATGTTAGTTTGGATAAATATGAAACATTTTTACGCCAAGAATTAAAAAATGCCGGTAATAATTTAGAAGTTTTAAGTAATTTACTTAGAAAAGCTACTTGCCGCTTAAACTTAGTTACAAGTTCAATTTTTCCATCTGCAATGGAACGGATGACAGCGTTCTCGTATATTGATGGTAAAATTTTAGCTAATGTCTTTGATTATATAAGTGAATCTGACCTGGACGCTTTTGATGCGAATAATAAGCTTAAATTACTTTTAATCTTGGATTTGTATTATAAAATCAAGGTAGATTACCTAGATGCTTATATGCAAGTAATTAATGATAAAGAGTTGATTGAGTTTTTTAAAAATGAGCGTTTTGCAAGTCAGTTTCGTAAAGATGCTTATAGGTTTTTATTATTGGATAATTCATCCTATGCTAGAGAGGATATTGTAAGAAATTGTGATGACTTATTGCAAAGTACAGAGTTATCAACACCATTGATTCATGATTTAGTTTTGCGTAAATTACAAAACTTACCCGTCGATGAGAAATTGGAAGTTTCTGATGTTGAGGTGCCTGTTGTTGAAAAAGCGGTGGAATCTAGTCAGGTTATGATTGTTAGTAAAGTAAAGTCTTCTTCTAACAAACCTAAAATTGATATTCTTGAAGATTTGATTGCTGAGTTTGGCTCAATGTATATTTTGCAATCGGCACCTGGCTGGAGTGAGTTACGGTCAAGATGTAAAACTCTTATTGTAGGAGAAGATTATGAGCCAGCTTTGAGTGAAATTAACGCTTGGTTATATAACGCTTTGCAAGATGAAGAAGCAGAAACAATTTCTTATAAACGGAGTATATTTGAAGCATTATTTTATCGGGCAACAATAGAAAAATTACGTGGTAATTATATTGATGCTTTAAGTATTTTAGATGTTTTAAGTAATTATGTAGTGCCACAAACCTATCGTAGAACTTATTGTGAGCAAGTTCAACAAATTTTATGTGAAAGAGGAGCAATTTATAAACTACAGCAGAGACTTGAAGAGGCAAATGCTTGTTTTGTCGATGCGATTGAAATTGCAAAAAGCCAGAATTTGATCTGTTTTCCAAGTGTTTTACAAATAGACAACGAGGAGAAAGAGGTAGGAAGTTTGGAAGAGTATTTGCAAAAATATATAAAGTATTTAGAAAACTTACCTCCAATCCTTATAGATGACTATAGCTTGCCATATTTTCATGAATTTTATACTAATATAATGGATAATTTATCTGTAACTGGTTTAATAAATTTAAATAAAATAAGTTTGCTTTTAAGTGGAGGTCGAGCAAATACATCGGATAATACCTCTGTAAATCATCTTAAAACTGCTCTTAAAATTGGGAAATTATTGCTAAATACTAGATTTGATGAGCGTAGTTACGTTACGAAAAAAGAAATTATTTTGCTGCTTGCAAAAGTTGCTACATCATTAAATCTTGATTTGGTGGATTCTTATTATCACAAAGAGGCTTTATTTTATGTAAATGAACTTGAGAAATATAGGGGGGATTTTCCTAGTGTTTCTTTTTATATTGATTTCTTAAAAGGAAGTTTGCATTTTAATAGCACTTCTGCTCAAAGAATTGAAAACAAGAAGAAAATTAGCGCATTTGAGAGTAATTTGTCAACGAAGTTTGCGAGAGCACATGCTGATGTTGATAATTCATTTATAGTTGATTCGCAAATTTCTGACCCAGAGGAAGCACATGAGTTGATGATAGAAGCGATTAAAGTGCATACGATAATTGATCAAATTCGCGGGTTCATGGTTTCTGTTTATCAAAGCATGCATAATGATGAAAAATCGCAACTAAGTTTAGTTCTAGGAAATTTAGAAAAAATTATTAAGCAACATCATACAACAGCTGCTACATATTATGCCGCAAATATAGAAAAAAAAGATGCTGAATTGGCTAATAGATATCTAAGACTTGAGAAAATTTATTCAATGAAGCAGTTAACTATGAAAAGCAACGATAAGTTTGATGATACTTCAGGAATTATTTTGGCTAGTAAAGAGATGGATTATCAAGCAGAAATAGATAAGTCTAAGGCAGTAATTGCTGAAATAACACGAATGCATAAACGTATAAAATATGATAGCGCTGAATTATCAAGTATTGTGTCACCATTGGCGGATAGCTTACAAATAAGTTCTAGTATTCTTGTGAAATTAAAAACAGTTTGTAATGACTCATTTACTTTTAAAGGTGCTCTTATGCAATTGCAAGAGAAACGGTATTGGGTGGCGCATGCATGTTTTAATTCATGTTTAGAAAGTGGTAATAAAATGCAAACTAAGGCTTCACATTATTTCTTAGGAAAAATTACATCTTGGGTTTTAGCTGCAATGACTTCAGAATTTATAACAGCAAAATTGGTTGGTGATTTATTTACGCGCAGCAGTTTTTTAAGTATTTTTAATGAGCTGAAAGAAACCGGGCGTCGGCATTTTAATGCAGCGAGGAATTGTTCTGCAATTAGTGAAAGTTATATCGCGCATGAATTAGGAGTATTAAAAGAACTTGGAAATAGTGCAACCATGATGCATGCAAGTGTTGCTGTCGCATGCTCTGGATCTGTTAGTGGTTTGCTTTTCCCTGCACAATCATCTTTACATACTGAGTCAAAAGAAGATTTATCTATAGTGCCGCAAGTGTTTAATAAATAGTAATTTGAATTAACCTCTATCTACGGCTAAAATAAAAAGTCTACTAGAGGTTAATATGAAATTTCTCTATAAATTATTGCTAAACATATGTGGATTTTTGTTGAGTTATAAGGCTTTTGCGATATGTCCACATTATGGTGTAGTATCAACTTCTCAACATCTAGCAACCCAAGTTGGCAAGGAAATTTTAGATAAAGGCGGAAATGCCATTGATGCAGCTGTTGCTGTTGGATATGCATTAAGCGTTGTTGAACCATGTTGTGGTAATTTAGGTGGCGGCGGTTTTATGTTGGCGCGTTTTAACAATGGTGAAACGATTTTTATCAATTTTCGCGAAGTTGCACCTCTACATATCAACAAAGCGCATTATTTAGATAAAAATGGTACTCCTATTCCTCAGAAAACTATATCAGGTTATCTTGCTGTTGCTGTTCCAGGCACGGTCATGGGGTTAAATACAGCTTTAGAAAAATATGGCACCATGTCATTAGAACAAGTAATTTCTCCAGCTATCAAACTTGCTAAACAAGGATTTATTTTGGTACCTGAAGATGCAGAAATTATTGCCAAAAATTTTGATTACGCAAAACTTAGCCCTAATATAAAAGCCATCTTTGCTAAAGATGGGCGACTTATAAAAAGTGGTGAGAGGTTAATCCAAGAGGATTTAGCCAGTTCTTTAGAGCAAATTAAAAAAGGAGGAACCGCGGCCTTTTATAAAGGACCCATTGCTGAAAAAATAGTAGCAGCGAGCAATAGGCACGGTGGAGTACTCTCAAAGCAAGATTTTTTAGATTATAGCATCGAAATACAAAAACCAATTATTTGTCATTACCGTGGGTATGACATTTTTTCAGCCCCACCGCCAAGCTCAGGAGGAGTTATACTTTGTGAAATACTTAATATAACATCCTCATATCCATTATCAAAGCTTGGTGAGCGCAGCGTATCAAGCACACATTATACGTTAGAAGCTATGCGCTATGCGTATGCTGATAGAAATAAGTTAGGTGATCCTAACTTTATAAATAATCCAATACAAAAGCTTTTATCACCAGAATATGCTGCTTCTATACGCAATAAAATAGATCCTCTCAAGGCCGGAGTTTCGCTTGGAAATGTAACAAATAATTATGAAAAACCGCAAACAACACATTACTCAATTGTTGATAAACAAGGTAATGCTGTTGCTGTAACATATACACTTAATGGCAATTTTGGAACTAAAATAATTGCTGGAGATACAGGGATTTTTCTTAATAATGAAATGGATGATTTTAATTTAAAAACAGGTGTCGCGAATCAATTTGGATTAGTACAAAATGATAACAATTCTATTCAGCCTAAAAAACGTCCTTTAAGCTCAATGACACCGACAATAGTTACGAAAAACAATGTGTTATTTATGGTTTTGGGTGCGCCTGGTGGTTCAACTATTCCAACTCAAGTTTTAGAAACAATTCAAAATGTTATTGATTATAAGCATGACTTGCAAACAGCAGTTGATATGCCGCACTATCATATGCAATGGTTGCCAGACGTTGTGTATATGGAGCAGAATGCTTTTACTCCTAAAACCGTTATGGAATTGGAAAAGATGGGGTATCACATTCAACTTGGCTCTTATTTTGGTTCAGCAAATTGGGGTAGTGTTGCAGCTATTTCATTTAATCCTAAAACATGTGTTCTTACCGGTGCGATAGATAAGCGCCGCCCTGCAGGGTTAGTATTAAAAGAATCTAAAGCGCGAAA
The DNA here is from genome assembly GCA_964483895.1 of uncultured Legionellaceae bacterium. Taxonomy (GTDB): domain Bacteria; phylum Pseudomonadota; class Gammaproteobacteria; order Legionellales; family Legionellaceae; genus 2-12-FULL-35-11. The sequence goes on along the minus strand of CAZADN010000052.1, from coordinate 119 downwards.
TTAGGTTGAAGTTGCATATTTTGGTGCATTAGTATAAATTAGCGCCTAGTTATTTTTTTTTGGTGTATATTTATATGTTGCGTAAGTTTTGTGTTATTTTATTATTGCTACCATTTGCT
>CAZADN010000051.1:0-11642 GCA_964483895.1 uncultured Legionellaceae bacterium | reverse complement strand
TTAAAATTGCTTTTTCAACAGCTGCTACCATGGTTTTCTCATATGGAGTCACTAGTAATGTTCTGGAATCAGTAGTGTTAATAGTTGCAATCTGATTAATAGGAGTTAAATTTCCGTAATAATCTACCTGTACATGGTCCAAAAAACTAACATTCGCACGTCCAGTTCTTATTTTTCCCATTTCATGATGTAGAGATTCCACAGCTTTTTTCATTCTTTTTTCTGTTTCAAGCTTAATATCATTAATCATGTTTATCTCCTACAATGGTACCTACTCTTTCACCACGGACAATTTTTTGTAAAGCATTAGGTTCATTTAAATTAAATACCTGGATTGGCATATGTTGATCTTGGCATAAACAAATAGCCGTAGCATCCATTACCTGTAACCCTTTTGTTAAAACTTCATTATATGTTAAAAAGTCATAACGTGTAGCATTTTTGTTTTTCACAGGATCATCTGAATATATACCATCAACTTTTGTAGCTTTAAGAACAACATCAGCACCAACTTCAATAGCACGTAAACATGCTGCAGTATCAGTTGTGAAGAAAGGATTACCAGTACCAGCTGCAAAAATAACTACTTGACCATTTCGTAAATGCGTAATTGCCTTGCGACGATGGTAAGAATCAACAACACCTATCATAGGGATTGCTGACATTATACGTGCTGGTAAATCTATCCTTTCTAATGCATCTCGCATTGCTAAAGCATTCATAACAGTTGCAAGCATACCCATATGATCGCCAGTCACTCTGCCAAGCCCTGCTTCGGATAATTGTTTACCTCGGAAAAGGTTACCACCACCGATAACCATTCCGACTTGAACTCCCATTTTGATTAAAATAGATATATCATTGGCAATTTTATCAAGAACTAATGGATCAATCCCAAATTGCGAATTGCCCATAAGAGCTTCGCCACTACACTTTAATAAAATACACTTATAATATAAATCACTCATGGGACTCAACTTTAATTATCACGTACTTGTGCCATTACTTCTTCAACGAAGTTATCTTCTTTCTTCTCAATGCCTTCACCAACTTCTAGACGTCTAAAAGACACAACTTTCGCCTTCTTTTGTTCAAGTAATTTACCAACTTTAACACTAGGATCTTTAATAAATGCTTGACCAGATAAACTTACTTCATCTAGAAACTTACTAATACGACCGTCAACCATTTTTTCAATAATTTCTTTTGGCTTATCGCTATCTTTAGCTTGTGCTAAAAATATTTCACGCTCATTTGCAATCGCTTCTTTTGAAACATCTTCACGATTAACAAATGTTGGCTTACTTGCTGCAATGTGCATAGCTATATCTTTAGCTAAGTTTTCATCGCCACCTTCAAGTGCTACAAAAACACCGATTCGATTGCTATGTACGTATGTGCCAATTACTCCATCTGTCGCTAAAATTTCAATTCTACGTAATTTAATATTTTCACCAATTTTAGCAATTAATGCTTGTCTAGCTTGCTCAACTGTTTGATCTGTACCAGCAATATTTATGTTAGCAAGTTCTTCTACAGAAGTCACTTTAGAATCTAATGCTGCTTTCGCTGCTTGTTCTGCAAAAGTCATAAAGTTTGAATCTCTAGCAACAAAGTCTGTTTCACTGTTTACTTCAAGCATTATAGCGTAACAATTATTATCTGCTTTAGCTATAAAAATAATACCTTCAGCAGCAACTCTATCCGCTTTTTTATCTGCTTTTGCTTGACCTGCCTTACGCATTTCAAGAATAGCTTTTTCAATATCACCTTCAGTTGCTACTAAAAACTTCTTGCACTCCATCATACCTGCACCCGTACGCTCGCGAAGCTCCATTACTAAAGATGCACTTATTGCCATAATTTTTCTCCAAATAATTTGTTAGTATGTTGAACTAAGAATTTAAATCGTAGGTTGGGCTGCAAAGCCCAACATGATATTTCAACATAAAATCTGGGCTTTGCAGCCCAGCCTACATGTCAAACATATTGTAATTGTAATAAATTTAACCTGCTTTTTGCTCTTGGGAATCTTCTGATTCTGCAGATGCATTATTTTTAGCAACTGTATTACTGCCACGACCTTCAATAATCGCATCAGCTACAGCTGTCAAATATATACTTATAGCGCGCATAGAATCATCATTCGCTGGAATTATATAATCAACACCATCTGGATCGTTGTTAGTATCAACTATTCCAAATACTGGAATCTTAAGCTTGCGTGCTTCTTCAACCGCAATGTGCTCAAAACCAACGTCTATAACAAATATAGCATCTGGCAGACCACCCATATTTTCGATACCGCCAAGGCTTTTATCTAATTTATCTAGCTCTCTACGTAACATAAGAGCTTCTTTCTTAATCATTGTTTCAAAAACGCCTTCGCTTTGCATTTTTTTAAGTTCTTTCAATCTGAAAATTGATTGACGAACAGTTTTATAGTTAGTAAGCATACCACCTAACCAGCGATGATTAACATATGGCATACCAGCTTGAGTTGCATATTCTTTTACTAAATCTTGCGCCGCTCTTTTTGTACCAACAAATAGAATTTTAGCATTATTAGATGCAAGTCTACTAATTTGGTTTAATGCATCTTTCATCATTGGAACTGTTTTTTCAAGATTTATAATATGTATCTTATTTCTTGAACCGAATATGTACTGAGCCATTTTCGGATTCCAAAATCTTGTTCTATGCCCAAAATGAGCGCCTGCTTCAAGCAAATCTTTCATACTTATTTTCATTTATTTCTCAGGGTTGCGCCTCCACATTCCCCATCTCCCACCCTTAATTCTATAAAAGACTAAAAGGACCCAGGTCGACGTGTCGAAATGTGTGTGTAGTTTAAAAATCGCAGTATTTATAGCATATTTACAGTAGATTAACAATAGATGTACATGATTTTTGAGTGAATTATCCGCTTCCTCACGGTCGCGGCTCGGATTCAATTGAAACAGAGCCGCGACCGTGAGGAAGCGGAGCTTTTCTATACTCTACATCAAATTTTTTATTTCCTGAATAATAACCAAAACAAAGAATAAAGCGCTTATAATTAAAAATATATTTTGTTTTAATGCCAATAAGGAATACTTATTGGCTTTGTTACGTTCGTGATACACCATTAATACTGGGAATAATCCTAATAGCACTGCAACAAATATACCTGCAAATCCTAATACTTGAACAAATGTATTTGGTACTAAACTAGTGATTAAAACTGGTGGGATATAAACAAGTAATAATAAAATTATACGATTAAATTGCGATGCTTTTATTTTTAGATTATCTGCTAGGAAATGAATTAAAGCAACTGACACTCCCATGAATGACGTTACTGCGGCGAAAATTGCGAATATTCTACCTGCTATATTTACCGTATGACTTTGTGTTGATTTAGCTAATGCAAGAATTACTCCTGTGCCGTTATCCCCGACTTTTAGTAAATTTTGCAGGCCGTGTTCACCCAATAAAGGGATATGTCCAAGTGCCACCCATTCCCAAATTGCATAAGCTATAAGAGATATTACTCCTCCCCAGATAATTGATTTATGTACAGCCTGTCTATCATATTCAAGATACTCTGTGACAGCAGGCACAATTATGCTGAAACCAAAAGTTGTTAATAACATTGGTAAAGATGGAAATATAGCATTTAAGTTTACATGCTCAATAAATGTATAATTATCAGGTAAAAAGCTAACACATACGGTTATTGCAAATGCTATTATCAAGCAAATCGCCAATAGATTGTTTATGCTATAAATAAATTTTTCACCAAAAAATAAAATAACTGCAAAGATCATAGTGAAAATTAAGATAAGTGTTAAATTATCAACCGCAAGATAGTTTCGCATTAATACACTAAACCACGCGGATCCAGCCATCATGTAAGTACATAATAATGCATATAAAAGTGCAATAATTACTATCGCTGAAAATATTTGCCCTGTTTTTCCCAATGTCATTCGTATCATACTTGATAAGTTATAACTACCACGAACATGCATTTTGACTTCTAGAATATATAATGCGGCTATTGTCATAAATATCCAGGATATTACAAAAGCTAACATGGTTGGGAAAAATCCAGACTCACTTGTCGCTATTGGCAAACCCAAAATCCCAGTACCAACAGAAGTTCCTGTTACCATTAATATTGCATTAAAAGTCTTTGTTTTACTCAAACCATCCGCCTTGTTTCTATTACGTTGGGAATTTGCCCTATTCTATCTAAAACTCTAGCTAAACCATTTAGGCCATCGGTTGCCATTGTTATTTTAATTTGCAAAATATTTTCAAGTTTATCATTTTCAGTATCTATCGAATATACATGAGCGCGTTCATTTGTTAAAAGGTTTGTAATATCTCGTACTAAGGTTGACCTATCAAATGCACGGATTAATATATCAACCATATATTGTTCATGCTCTTTTTGTCGCCAACTAACTTCTAAGAAACGATTTTTTTGTTTATCGCTTGCACTTAGTATATTTTTACAATTTTGACTATGAATAGATACGCCGCGGCCAATAGTTACATAGCCTATAACATCATCGCCTGGCAAAGGTTGGCAGCATCTCGCAATATGTGTCAATAAATTACCTACACCTTCAAGAATTAGACTATTTTTACTTGGCTTAGTTATTTTCTTAGTTTTGATTATACGATGTAAATTAGCCTCTGTTTTTTCAATTGGATGAATACGAGCTAAGATCTGTCCTATTTTTAAATCACCGCGACCTAATGCAGCGTAAAGATCATCAACTGTATTAAATTTTAATGAAGGTAAGATATTTTGCACATGATCAATTTTTACACCTAGATTTTTCAATTCTTTATCAAGAATTTCATGTCCTTGCGCACAATTTTCTTCATAATTTTGTTGTTTAAACCAATGTAATACTTTAGCTCTTGCTCTTGAAGTTTTTAAATAATTTAAATTTGGATTTATCCAATCTCTTGATGGTTTCTCTTCTTTACCAGTTAATATTTCAACCTTATCCCCGGTTTTTAAAGTATAAGTAAGAGGAACTATCGAGCCATTTACTTTCGCGCCACGACATCTATGTCCAATTTGAGAATGAATATTATATGCAAAATCTAAAGTAGTAACGCCGATTGGTAAATCTAAAATATCCCCGTCAGGCGTAAAAACATACACTCTGTCTTCTAAAAATTCCGTTTCAATCGTATTAATACCTTTATTAGCCGATACATCTCGATGCCAAGCTAATACTTCACGAAGCCATTGTATTTTGCGCTCATGACTAGCTTTGCCATGCACGCGACCTTCTTTATATTTCCAATGCGCAGCCACACCCATTTCGGCTAATTCATGCATTTTAAAAGTACGAATTTGCACTTCAAAAACTCTATCTTCAGGGCCAATTACCGCAGTATGTAATGATTGATAACCATTATCTTTAGAGTTAATAATATAATCATCAAACTCTTTTGTTATTTGTTGCCATTTAGCATGAATTAAACCCAATACTTCATAACATTGCTCTTTTGTTTCAACTAAAATTCGTACGGCTGTTGCATCATAAATTTCCGTGATATCAACATTTTTGCGTTTCATTTTATTTGCAATACTATTGATATGCTTAGATCTACCATAAACTGCAAAATGCTCTATATCCATTTCTTTTAAATGTTGTTTTAAATCTTCAACAATTAAATTTACATATCTATCTCTATCGATCCTCTTAGCATTTAAACCTGCAGCAATAGTTTTATACTCAACAGGATTTAAATAACGAAATGCTAAATCTTCCATTTCCCATTTAATAGCACCAATACCTAAGCGATTAGCAAGAGGTGCATATATTTCCATCACTTCTGTTGCTATATTTTGCCGCATTTGTTTAGACATAGGAGCAACAGATCGTAAAGCACATAATCTATCAGCTAATTTTATTAATACAGAACGAACATCATCAACCATTGCTAAAAGCATTTTCCGCATATTATCTATTTGATGTTTACTATCTGGAGATTTATTAAAAATTGATATGGCACTCATTTTTTCCGCGCCATCTACTAAGCGAGCAACGCTATCACCAAGTTGTTCTCTAACATCATCTATCGATAATTCAGCATAATGCACGCTTACATAGATTATCGCAGCTGCGAGTGTTTCTTGGTCTACCTCTAAATCAGCCAAAACATCTGCCATAGCTAAGCCTTGTTGCAAACATGACTCACCAGTATCAGTTGCAATATCGTAACCAGATAAATGACTTAACGTACAAGCATTTCTTAATAAATCTAAATCTTGAAAATAACCCTTACTGCCAATTCCATCTAGCCATTGTTCAACATCAATACTGCCATCAGCATTAAGCGGCATACCTTCTTTGACTTTCACCATATGAATTTATTCCCTTAAAAATAATGCTATAGACTCCACATGTGCTGTGTTAGGAAACATATCCATAACACCTACAGAGACTAACTTATATCCTTGAGTATTAACCAATATATCCGCATCTCGCGCAAATGTTGCGGGATTACATGACACATATACTATACGCTCTAAATTTAAATTACCAATCTGTTTAATTACTGAAAATGCACCACTCCTTGGTGGGTCTAGCAACAATTTATTTACATTTTTAAACTTAGGTAAGATATTTTCGAAGTTTTGGTCCAAATCACACGCCATAAAACTTGCATTAGTAACATGCATGTTCATTTCTGCTCTTGCAACCATTGCTTCACTACCTTCAACTCCAAATACGTTTAAAGATTTTTTTGCAATCGGTAGAGTAAAGTTACCCAAGCCGCAAAATAAATCCAATACGACATCATTTTTATTTAAGTTCAAAAGGTGTAATGCCTTGGGTACCATCTGTTGGTTTATTTTACTATTTACCTGCGTAAAATCGGTTGGTTTAAATTTAAATGATATATCAAATTCAGGTAATGAATATTCTAAGTATTCAGATGCATTAGGCGGATAAAATAGGTAGATACTATCTGGTCCTGCTGGTTGCAAATAAATAATAAAGTTTGTTTCTTTAGAAAAAGCTTTTAGTTTTGCTTCTGCATCAGCATCTAAACTTTCAAGATTTCGAAAAATTAATACGACATCTTTGTCCCCAGCGGCTAATTCAATTTGAGCGATAACTTCTGGAGTTGAAAAGCTACTGATTAAGTTACGTAATTTATCTATAGAATCTGCAACTTCTTTATGTAAAATTAAGCAGTTGTGTAAATCAGCTATGAGGCGCGGATTAGTTTTTTCCCGAAAACCTATAAATACTGTTTCCTTTTTACTTACATAACGCACACTCAAACGTGCTTTATTGCGATAATGCCAATTATCTGCAACTAAAGGCTCTATTATCTCTTCTGGTTTAACTTTTGCATATTTTTCGAGTAAATTTAACAATAATTCTTGCTTAACTTGGATTTGCTCTGAAGATTCTAAATGTTGTAATGAACAACCACCGCAAATCTCATAATGCGGACATTCTGGTGTAACTCTATGCAGCGAAGGATTTTCAACCGAAACAACCCTACCCTCATCAAAATCTTTTTTACGCTTTGTATAAACAAAAGTTACTGTTTCATTAGCCAATGCACCATCAATAAATGTTATCTTACCATCAATTCTTGCAATACCACGACCATCATGACTAAAGCTATCAACAAAAGCTTGTTTCAGTACTTTTTGTTTCATAAAACACCTAATTATTTAATCAATACTACAAATTTAAACTCTGAGGCAGAGCCAAGAATCAGAGCCGCGACCGTAATGGAGCGGAGCTTTTTAATAAATATAAGTTCTCCACTCCCTTACGGTCGCGGCTCTGATTCGATTTATTTTGTCAATTATTCAGAAATAGCGGCTAAAAATTTATCTACTTCTACACTTTCTAACTCTTGATATTCCCCACGAGCAAGTGAGCGCGGCATATGTAAACTACCATAACGGATTCTAATAAGACGACTTACTTCTAAACCTTGTGAATTCCAAAGCCTACGTACTTCACGATTACGGCCCTCAGTCAACACAACATGATACCAAGAATTAACACCCTCTCCACCAGAATATTTGACGCTTTTAAATTTTGCTATGCCATCATCTAATTGCACACCATTTTGCAGGTTTTTTAATGCTTCTTTACTCACTTCCCCATAAACGCGCACTGCATATTCACGTTCAAAATTATTACTAGGATGCATTAACTTATTTGCAAGCTCACCATCATTCGTAAATATTAATAACCCAGAAGTATTAATATCCAAACGACCTACTTGAATCCATCTCCCAGAAGTGATTTTTGGTAAATTATCAAAAACCGTTTTTGTGTGCTTTGGATCTTTATTACTAGAAATCTCCCCAATAGGCTTATGGTAAAGTAAAATCCTAGTCTTAGTTACCTTAGCTAGTGGATTTTTAATAAAACGTCCTTGAACATTAATTTTATCATTTGCTGTGACAGTATCACCAAGTTTTGCAATTCCACCGTTTACCGTAACTGAACCTGTTTCAATCCACCTTTCCATCTCTCGTCTAGAACCTAATCCAGCCTGGCTTAGGACTTTATGTAATCTTTGTGCGTCAACCATAACAACATACCTTAATAATCAATACCCATTGCTTCTTTAACTTCTTCAAGCGTTTTTCCTGCTTGCTCACGTGCATATTCACTGCCTTCACTAACTATCCTTTTTACTGATCCTAAATCTTCTTCATAATCTTTTATCGAACTTTGAATAGCAGAAAGTTCTTTCGTTATGGCGTCTATAACTGGACGTTTACATTCAATACAGCCTATTCCGGCAGTTTTACAACCAGTTTGCACCCAATCTTTAATTTCGTCATCTGAATATATTTTATGAAATTGCCAAACAGGACATTTTTCAGGATTTCCTGGATCACTGCGCTTAACTCTTGCAGGATCTGTTGGCATAGTTCGAATTTTTCTCTCAATTTCCGCAGGTTCTTCTCGTAAACTTATGCAGTTATTGTATGATTTAGACATCTTCTGACCGTCTAAACCAGGTAATTTAGATTGTTCTGTCAATAAAGCATGTGGTTCGGGGAGGATAATTTTACCTGAGCCATCTAAGTATCCTAATAATCTTTCTTTATCTCCTATCGATAAACTATGCTGAGATTCAACTAATGCACTCGCAGTTTGCAATGAATCATGACAACCTTCTTGTTGAAACTTTGTACGAAACTGATTATATAATTTACTATTTTTCTTACCCATTTTTTTAATGGCTTCATGAACATGTATCTCAAAATCTTTTTCACGGCCATATAAGTAATTAAAACGTCTTGCAACTTCTCTAATTAATTCAATATGCGAAACTTGATCTTCACCAACTGGTACTAGATCAGCTTTGTACAATAAGACATCTGCACTTTGTAAAAGTGGATATCCCAAAAACCCAAATGTAGACAAATCTTTTTCTCGTAACTTTTCTTGCTGATCTTTATAAGTTGGGACTCTTTCTAACCAGCCAATAGGAGTTATCATAGACAATAATAAAAATAACTCTGCATGTTCTGGAACCCAGGATTGAATAAAAAGAGTACAAAGCCCTGGATTTATACCACAGGCTAACCAATCTATTACCATGTCCCAAATATTTTGCTCAATTTTTCTAGGGTCATCATAGTGAGTTGTTAATCCATGCCAATCAGCAACAAAATAAGAACAGTCATATTGATGCTGTAACTTAGCCCAGTTTTTTAACACTCCATGATAGTGACCTAAGTGTAATCGCCCAGATGCACGCATTCCAGATACTATTTTTTTACTACTACTATAGATTGACATTAGCCTCTCACATATAAAACCACATCGAAAATTAAACTTCAAATGGAGCAGGATCTCCTTTCCCAACTCGCAATATTTTTGGAAATTCCTCAGTTAAATCAACAACTGTAGTTGGTTCATGACTACAGTTTCCTCCATTAATAACTAAATCTACTTTATTACCCAATAAATCTACAATTGCATCAGGCGAACTTAAAGGAGCTTCGGCGCCTGGTAAAATTAAAGTTGAACTCATGATTGGCGCATCTAATGATTCAAGTAATGCAAGACATATTGTGTGATCCGGCACTCGCAAGCCTAGAGATTTCCTTTTAGGATGTAGCATTAACTTTGGTACTTCTCTTGTTGCATTAAGTATAAAAGTATAAGACCCTGGAGTAAATGCTTTTAATAATCTATATATAGGATTTGTAACCATTGCATAAGTACTCAATTCGGATAAATCTCGACATATTAGGGTCATATTATGATGTTTGTCTAATTGTCGTAATTGTCGAATTCTCTCCAAGCCTTTTTTATTACCTAATCTACACCCTAAAGCATATCCTGAATCTGTAGGATAAACAATTAAACCATCCTCTTCAATTATTTTCGCAGCTTGGCGTAATAACCTAGCTTGTGGATTATCTGGATGTATTGCAAAAATCTCACTCATCGAATAAACTCCATTTATTCCAAATTGGAATGCAAATTTTAGGTAATGATTTCTGTAAGCCTATACCCACTCTTGAAACATTATCAGCATGAAAATCCGATCCTGCTGAAGAAAATAAATCAAATTCCTTACATAAATCTGCCAATCTATTTGTATCATAAGCTTGTAAATCTGATGAAACAACTTCTAGGCCATCTCCACCAGCATTTTTAAAGTCAATAATTAACTCTCTGAGTTTAGTATTGGTTAATTTATATTTCAAAGGATGTGCAATAACTGCATCGCCACCAGCATTTTTTACAATATTTACAGCGTTTTCTAGACTTACCCAACAACTAGCCACGAATGCTTTTTTATTGCTACCCAAGTAGTTTTCAAAAGCTTGAGGCAAATTCCTTACTAACCCTTCTTCAAGCATTACTTTAGCAAAATGCGGTCGTCCAATATTTCCATGACAAGAATATTTCTCTGCTTTAGCAAAAGCATCTTTTATACCAAATTTTGCAAGTTTATCAGCAATCTCATGTGCTCTTTTTATCCTGTTTTCCTTTTGCACTTCGAATAAATTGTGCATCGTTTCGTTTTTTAAATCAAAATTATAAGCTAAAACATGAATATCATATTTTTTCCAACGAACACTAATCTCGACTCCATTAATAACACGAGTTTTTAACTCTTTATTTGCTTTATGCAATTCAGATACACCAACTAAAGTATCGTGATCTGTCAACGCAAAAATATCAACCTTGGCACGCACTGCCCTTTCTAATAATTCGGCTGGAGTCAAAGAGCCATCTGAAAAGCAACTATGAAAATGTAGATCTACTATCATTTTACTCCAGTAAATAAAAATTATTGTTCAGTATAACTTATTATCTTTATACATGACAAACATCTAAAGAAATGAATATCCCTGGATAATTGTTAGGGAAACAATTATACTAATTATTAACATGATCTTAATTGTTTGACTCTATGAAATTACTTTTTGATTTTTTCCCAATTTTACTTTTTTTTATTTGCTATAAATTTTATGGCATATACTATGCTACAGCCCTCGCTATGATAGCATCTATCATTCAAGTTATATTATTCAGAGTTCGTAACCAACATTATGAAAAATTACATCTAATTAGCTTAGGTTTAATTTTAGTGCTTGGCGGCGCAACTTTGTTTTT